>JALOBE010000012.1 GCA_023228425.1 Syntrophales bacterium | reverse complement strand
AGGCCATCGCGAAGATCAGATATATCGTCGAACAGTACTTCGGGATCACCCATCTCCATAACAACGCTTCCAGGGCACGGTTTACCACCATCGCCAAAAATGCCACCGACGCCCTCTTCAGGCAATTTGCCTTCAACCTTCAAAGGGGAACCAGGGTCCTGGCAGCATGAAACAAGGGAGTAGTGCGTCCGCAGAGGGAAAAACAGAGAAACGGGAACTCCCAATGAGTCATTCGGGATGTAAAAGGGTCGTGTCATAGCGGTAACAACGCTTTCGGTCCGGAACTCCGGCAGAAAGTAACCTCCGGAATCCTGAAAAAAGTGCCCCGAAGGGAGAAACAGGGAAGGCAGAAATTGTTCAAAGTTCTCAGAAGGTTACGCCATCTTACAGCCACGAGTATCAATTCGCCGAAGCGCCGCCCGGAATAGTATTTTTTCCAGGCTGACAATGGGGGAGACAGGACTGGATCCTTATTCCCGCGAAGTGTCTGATGTTTATCAGGACCTTTTTAGCGAAGGATCTTTCGTCGGCAAGGGCATATATGATGTGGACGCGTTTCGTCAGGCTCTGGATGAACGCTTCCCGGAAAATCTCATTCTCAGTCATGATCTGATTGAAAGCGGCTATGCCCGCTCGGGTCTTTTGGGATATGTCGAGTTATATGAAGACGCTCCCTCTTCCTACCTTGGAGAAGTAAGCCGCCAGCATCGCTGGATGAGAGGTGACTGGCAGATAGCTCCCTGGCTGAGACGATGCCCGCCATCACTTAAAGGCAGGCGTGTCCCATGTCAGCCTGTGTCGCCACTGATGCAATGGAAGATAATTGACAATTTACGCCGCGCTCTTTTCGCGCCGGCTATGATTTTCCTCCTTTGCCTGGCTTGGATTATCAGCCCCGTTTCCCCATATTACTGGACAATTTTTGCGCTGGCTGTATTTGGACTAAGCGGCATCGCACGTTCTCTTTCCTTGTTTATACAGAAACCAAAACATCGAAATCTGTTTTTACACGTTAGAAAATCTGGAACTACTTTGCTGCGTCATCTGGGGCTGGCTTTGTTCGGTATCAGCACGCTGGCCTACGAAGCGTGGATGTCCCTGTGTGCTTTCGCCCGCTCCGCTTTACGAATGCCCTTCACACGCAGAGGACTGCTGATTTGGCATCTGCCATTATATAGAAGACTCGGCAAACAAAACACATTGAGCGGCTTTTATCGGGAGATGTGGATTTCCCCTGTGCTGGCTGTGCTGACGATTGTTTTGGTATATTTTTTCAGGCCGACAGCCTGGCCGGCAGCTTTCCCCGTGGTGCTTCTGTGGATGTTTGCGCCTTTTGGTGCATGGGCAATCAGCCTGCCCGTCAGGGAAAAGGCGCCTCAGTTATCACAGGTACAATGGAGGAGCCTGCATCAACTGGCGTGCCGCACCTGGCGATATTTTGACAAATTTATCACCGAGGAAGATACTTATCTGCCTCCGGACAACTTTCAGGAAATACCCGAACCCATGCTCGCTTCCCGTACTTCGCCTACCAACATGGGATTTGCCTTAACTTCATACCTGGCCGCGTGGGATTTCGGCTACATCTCCACACATGAATTACTTAAAAGAGTTGGCCGGACCCTCAATGGTATGGAAAAACTGGAACGCTACCGGGGACATTTTTACAACTGGTACGATACCAGAGCACTAAAACCCTTGCCTCCCCGCTATATTTCCAGCGTCGACAGCGGGAACCTGGCGGCTTGCCTTTTGGTTTTGCACGCCGGGCTGGAAGAACTGTGCAACCATACGGCCTTGCCAAAACAAATTTGGAGTGGCTTAAACGACGCTTTGGATATCGCGGCGGTAAAAGCTGAAAAAGAAGGTTCATCCGGTTTTGTCGATCTTATTGATAAGGCAAAACTCCTGCTTGCGGGGGTTCCCGACGAATCTCAGAGCGTTTTAGAGCGCTTACGTTCCGTGCTGCTTTTGGCCGGGGAAATGACAAGCCTTGCCCCTTCCGAGCGCTTTTCAGATGCACCCGGCTGGGCAAAGTTTTTCCACGGGATGTGTCAAATGCATCTGGAAAGCACGGAAGCCCTGTTTGACGAAAGTGCCACAGAAATCACATTGCGAGCACTTGCCAAAACCAATGACGATGAATCAACTCCGAAGAAAGCGTCTGTAAATGCTGCTGCGCTCATAAAAAACATTGAAGAATTAGCCGAGCATTGCCGGCAAATGCAAGCAGGCATGGATTTCCACTTTCTGTACAATGAAAGACGTGAACTCTTGAGTATTGGTTTTGATGTGGAGACGCGCAGACTGGATCCTTCTTGTTATGACCTTTTAGCTTCCGAATCACGTATTGCCAGCTTCCTGGTCATAGCCGAAGAACAGGCTCCGCCTGAGCATTGGTTCGCTCTCGGGCGTTTGCTGGCCCGGAGAGGAACTGTGGAAGCCTTGGTTTCGTGGAGCGGCTCCATGTTCGAATATCTCATGCCGTTGCTCTTTATGAAGTCTTACCGCGGGACCTTATTGGATAAAACCTGCCGGGCTGCCATTGAACGCCAAATCCGGTATGGACGGCAAAGAAACGTTCCCTGGGGCATATCAGAATCTTGCTACAATGCCACTGATGCAAAACATGTATACCAATACAGAGCCTTCGGCGTCCCGGGCCTTGGCCTTAAACGTGGTTTATCAGACGACTTGGTGGTAGCCCCGTATGCCACACTACTGGCCATTCCTTTCGCGCCCGCGCAGGCCTGTGCGAACCTGGAGCGTCTGGCAGCTATAGAAGGAGTGCTCGGCCCCTATGGACTGATCGAAGCAATTGACTATACACCCTCTCGCAGTCCGCGTGATAAAAGGCATGCCCTTGTCCGTTGTTATATGTGTCACCATCAGGGCATGAGTTTAATGGCGCTATCCCACCTGTTGCTGGACGCGCCTATGGTGCGCCGCTTCATGTCGGAACCGACGGTGCGTGCCACGGAGTTGCTGTTACAGGAACGAATTCCCGATGTGTCTCCCGGCATACATCCACACAGGCAGGAAGCCGCCTCCAGGGCCAGGCTGGAAGGTGAAGAAGAGAGCACAATACGCAGCTTTAACACTCCAGCCACCCCTGTGCCGGAAGTACATATGCTTTCCAATGGTAATTATCTTGTGATGATAAACCAGGCAGGCGCCGGCTCCAGCCATTGGCAGAGCCTGGCCCTTACCCGCTGGCGCGAGGACGTGACCTGCGACAACTGGGGCTTGTTTCTTTACATCCGTGACATCGAAAGCAATGATATCTGGTCCAACAGCTACCAACCGGTTTGCCGCGCCGGGAAAAACTATGAGGCTGTTTTTACCCAGGGACGCGCCGAATTCCGCCGCGTGGACTTTGATATTGAAACAAAAACCGAGATATGTGTTTCTCCGGAAGACGATGTGGAAGTACGCAGAATAACTTTTACCAACCGTGGGAGAAACGAACGGCGGCTGGAGTTAACTTCCTATTCTGAAATAGTGTTGTCTGCTGATACCGCAGATTTGTCGCACAGGGCATTTAACAACCTATTTGTCCGGACAGAGATTCTTCCGGGCGAAAACGGCCTCCTTTTCACCCGTCTTAAACGTGAAGATCATGAACCTGATGTCTGGTATTTCCAGAAACTTTACGCCACCGGCCAAGACGGACCTGCTTCATGCGAGTCGGACAGAGCGCATTTCCTGGGACGCGGCCGGACCCCGGCCAACCCGGTGGCGATGGAATCCCCCGCAGGAATTCATGCTCCCCTTTGCAACACAGCCGGCTGTGTCGTTGATCCGGTGGCGGCCATAGGGCAGCCGGTCCTGCTCACCGATGACGAACCGTTACAGGTTTACCTGATCTGTGGAGCCGCTTCGACCCGCCAGGAGGCTCTGTCCTTAGCCGAAAAATACGGCGACAGTCATTTTGTCGAACGTGCCTTTGATATGGCCTGGTCGCACAGCCAAATTATCATGCGCCTGCTCAACGCGAGCGAAACGGAAGCTCAGGTTTACGGCCGCCTGGCCAGTTCAATATTTTACGCCAACCCGCGCAATCGCGCACCATGGACCGCTGTGGCCCGCAACACCCTCGGCCAGCAGGGGCTGTGGCGTTTTGGCATTTCCGGTGACCTTCCCATAGTTCTCTTGCGCATATCAGATATCCGCCGCATGGATCTGGTCAACGATACCTTGCGCGCCCACGCTTACTGGCGCCTCAAGGGCCTTAAAACCGATCTTATTATTCTTAACGAAGATTTTTCCGGCTACCGGGCTACTCTTAACGACAACATCATATCGGCCATAAACACGAGCCTCAACGCCGAGTTGCTGGACAAGCCCGGCGGCATCTTTTTGAAGCGCCTGGAGAATCTTTCGGAAGAAGACCACGTCCTCTTTCAAAGCGCGGCCCGGGTAGTTCTTACGGATGGCGCGGAGGATTTGCGTGAGCAGGTAGAACGCAGGTACGTGCCCCATCGTCCAATACCTCTGCTGAATCCTGTCCGCCCGGACACGGAAGAAACTCCCCGCCTGCTTGAAGACAGGGAAAGAATCCTGGTCAACGGCCCGGCCGGGTTCGCGACGGACGGGAAAGAATACATCATCATGTTAGAACCCGGTATGACCACTCCGGCGCCCTGGTCAAATGTCATCGCCGGCAAACGCTTCGGCATGGTACTTTCCGAAAGCGGTTCGATATACAGCTGGGTGGACAATGCCCATGAGTACAGGCTGACCACGTGGCACAATGATCCGGTAAGCGACCCCACCAGCGAAGTTTTTTATCTGCGTGACGAAGAAACCGGCAGGTTCTGGTCGCTGACACCCCGCCCCAGCCCGGGGCGTAATGGTTATGTTTGCCGACATGGCTTTGGTTACTCAGTCTTTGAGTATAATGAAGCAAGGCTTAAAACTGAGCTTTGCATTTACGCGTCAATAGAAGCCCCATTGCGTTGCGCCGTGATAAAACTGAGCAATACGTCTTCGAGAAGGCGCCGGGTTTCGCTTTCTGCTTTCCATGAGCTGGTTCTCGGTGAATGGCGTCATGACAACCTTATGCATATTTATACGGAAGCCGACAGCCAGACCGGAATTTTGCTTGCCCGAAACCCTTATAACCGTGTTTTCCCTCAACGTGTAGCTTTTGCTTCCTGCAGCGAAGCAGAGGTATTTCTCAGCGGCGATCGTACAGAGTTCATCGGAAGAAATGGAAGCCTCAAGAAGCCGGCTGCCTTGTTACGTCGGAACCTGTCGAGACACTGCGGCGCGCGTTACGATCCGGCGGCCGTGTTACAGGCTTTTTGCGAGCTTGCCCCGGGCGAAACGCGCGAAATTGTTTTTACCCTTGGTTCGGCCGAGAACGCGGAGGAAGCGCGCCGGCTATACCGCACGTTCGGCCGTCCCGCAGGCGCCCGTAGCGCTTTGGAGGAGGTTCGGACGCACTGGGACAATGTACTGGGAGGCATTCAGGTTGAAGTCCCGAACGAGCCGGCATTTAATGTCATGGTCAATGGCTGGCTCATTTATCAGACACTGGGCTGCCGCATGTGGGGCCGCAGCGGCTATTATCAATCGGGCGGAGCTTTTGGTTTCCGGGATCAGCTGCAAGACGCCATGGCGCTGCTGCACGCAGCTCCGGAAATTCTGCGGCAGCAGATACTTTTGGCTGCTTCCAGACAGTTTCCTGAAGGGGACGTTCAGCATTGGTGGCATCCTCCTGCCGGCGCAGGCGTACGCACACGTATTACCGATGACAGGTTATGGCTGGTTCAAGCAACCGTCCGCTATGTGCTGGCCACGGGTGATTCCGGTGTGCTGGACGAAAACATTCCCTTCCTGGAAAGCAGGCCACTTGCGGACGGCGAGGAAAGCCGCTTTGACCAGCATCTTCATCCAGCCGGAACTGCTTCGCTGTATGAGCATTGCGTTCGTGCAATTCGCATAAGTCTCTCTTACGGGCCCCGCGGTTTGCCCCTTATCGGCGGCGGTGATTGGAACGATGGAATGAATCGCGTGGGTATAGAAGGTAAAGGTGAAAGCGTATGGATGGCATGGTTTTTAGGAGACACGCTTGGCCGCTTTGAAAAAATAGCTATGCTCAAAGGCGACACCGACTTTGCCGCCCTTTGCCTGGAACAGCGGGAGAAGCTTCGCGCCTGCGTGGAAGAATCCGCCTGGGACGGAAAGTGGTATCGCAGAGCCTATTTCGACGACGGCAGCCCCTTAGGTTCAGTCAGCAATGACGAGTGCAAGATTGACGCGATCAGCCAGAGCTGGGCGGTTTTAAGCGGTATGGGCGAAGCCCGGCGGACACGACATGCCCTGGAGGCTGTCCGCAAACATCTGATTAAACCTGAAGATGGCCTGATCCTTCTGCTTGCTCCCCCTTTCGTGAACATGGAGCCGGATCCTGGGTATATCAAAAGATATCCGCCGGGCATTCGAGAAAATGGAGGGCAGTACACGCACGCGGCCATATGGACAGTAATGGCTTTTGCCGAGCTTGGCGATTATGAAACCGCATGGTCACTTTTCAACCTGCTCAATCCGGCACACCATATCCGTACGCCGGAAGCCACGGCACGTTATCGTGTAGAGCCTTACGTAATGTCGGCGGATATCTGTGGAGCCCCGCCGCACATGGGGCGCGGAGGATGGAGCTGGTACACGGGCGCCGCAGGCTGGATGTATCGCCTGGCTGTGGAAACCTTATTGGGGCTGGAACGCCACCCCGATTATTTAGTTTTAAAACCACGCCTGCCGGAGAGCGCGCCGCGATTCTTCCGTATTGATTACAGATATTGTGGACATTTTTATAGGATTGAAGCGCAACGTGCCCCCGAAGGAAGTAAACCGGCGGTATATTTTGACGGACACATACAAAAAGACGGTCGCATTCCGTTATTAAACGACAAGCGCGATCACAATATAAAGATAAGCTTTCGCTGAATATGCCCACGCGTAGAGGATCGCTTTATTCTTAGGCAGTGTGATATTTTTTGTGTACATTCATACGGTCATAGAAGAGGCAGGAAGTGCATTTTGTTTTATCTTGACACCGGTTTCCAAAGACGCTAGTGCTAGCTGGCAATGATCATACACTTGTAAAAAGTGGAAAACGTCTGATAGCGGCTTTTGTAAAAAGCTCCTTGAGGTAAGGTGCGCGCATCCTGAGAGATGAGGCGTACATTGAGATACGCCGCAGTGACGAGTGATAGAGCGCGATCAGGCATCCGGCAACTTTTTACGAAGTCGTCAATGATACTATCATTTTTTAAGACATATGCGCCAGTAGCTCAGTTGGATAGAGCAACGGACTTCTAATCCGTAGGTCCTGGGTTCGAATCCCCGCTGGCGTACCAATAGATACAAAGGTCTTACATCTCTTCAGCATGTGGGACCTTTTTTGGTTTGCAAGCTCTTCGAACGGCTATAACCCGGAACTGTCCCGGCAGGCAGGGCTTTCCATAAGCCCGAATGAACCCTCCCGGACCGTGATCCTCTCCTCCGCGGCGGTGTTTGGTCCTTCGATTATTGCGAGAGGAGGGCGTTCAGGATGGGCCGGTATGAGATGATGAGGACCTGTCACGGTGCGCACAGCCGGATGCGACGTGTCACCGTTGCTTGTTTTTTTTTCGACCCTGGTATAGACTCGCACCATCGAACATAAGGAAAACGGTCTCTTCGGGCTCCTCTTCCCGAGCGAACAGACCGCCCGGGGTGAAAAATGAAGTATGAAGGAATGGTAATACGCCCTCCGAGTGAGGCGCAGAGTCTTCTCCTGCAGGTAACGGTGGGCTGCTCTCATAACAAGTGTACCTTCTGCGGGACCTATGAGGGAGAACGGTTCCGCATCAAGTCTTTCGAGGAAATCGAGGAAGATATTCTGGAAGCGGCATCATGGGGTCAACCCGTCGAAAGGGTATTTCTCTGTGACGGTGACGCGCTCATTGTTCCCCAGGCACGATTGACGGCCGTCATTGACTCCATAAACGAACATATTCGAGGGGTGAGGCGAATCGGGACTTACGGGAACACAAAGAGCATCCTCCGAAAAACCCCTGATGAACTGGTTCAATTGAGGAACCTGGGTCTTGGTATTGTCTATCTGGGAATAGAGACGGGGAACAGGGATTTGCTCAAGACCATCAGGAAAGGGGCCGATTATGATCAGATAGTGATGGCGGGGCGGATGGTGAAAGACGCGGGGATTGAGCTGTCCGTTACGGTTCTGTTGGGAATCGGCGGCGTTGAAAAAAGCCGGGAGCATGCCCGTGACACGGCGCGTATCCTCACCGATATAGATCCTGACTACGTGGGGGCCCTGACGGTCATGGTTATCCCCGGTACCCCTCTTTACGATGACCTCCGGAGGGGAACGTTCAGACTCCCGGACACCTTCGGGTTTCTCGAGGAATTGAGAACGATGATTAAAGAGTCCGACTTTTCAAACTGTTTTTTTACATCCAACCACGCGTCCAACTATGTTCCCCTGCGTCTCAGACTGCCGGCGGACAAAGAAGAGGGCGTGAGGCTCCTGACGGAAATCATCGAATCGAAGAACAGGAGGGTCCTCCGTCCCGAGTTTCTTCGGGGGCTGTGAAGGCCGGCAGGACGCATCCTCGTTTACAGTGGTATGGCGTGAAAACACTACTGAAAAAAATACGGTATTTCTTTATTTATTTTTTCAGCGGCAACGGCAGGGAGACAACTCTTCCCTTCCCGGGCGAGGAAATCCGTTCTCTGGTGGACGTCGGCAGAAAGGAAGGATTCCTGGACAAGCAGTCGGCCCAGATGCTTGAAAACGTTCTTGAACTGGGAGACACGGTGGCCCGGGAGGTTATGGTGCCCCGGACCGAAATCATCGCTCTTTCAAGCGACGCCGGCATCGAGGAGATACTGAACCTCGTTTCACGGCACGGCCACACGCGGATGCCCGTCTATGTGGAAAACATCGACAACATAATCGGTGTGTTGAACGTAAAAGACCTGCTCAGGTTCTGGTCACACCAGGTGGATCAGCACAATTTCATGTCCATACTCCGCAAGGCCTATTTCATTCCTGAAACAAAAAGCATCCACATTCTGCTCCATGAGCTCAAGGAAATGAAATCCCATATGGCCGTGGTTATCGACGAATACGGCGGAACGTCGGGGCTGGTCACGCTTGAAGACCTGATCGAGGAGATTGTCGGCGAAATCCACGATGAATATGATGCCGACGAGGAGGAACCCTTCACGGAGCTTTCGTCGGGAGATGTCATGGTCGACGGAAGGGCGGAAATCGATGAGTTTGAAACCTACTTTGACTGCGTCATTCCCGACGGTCAGTTTGAAACAGTGGGAGGGTTCATTCTTTTTCTCGTCAAGAAGATTCCTCTGGCCGGTGAAGTGATTCCCTATGAAAACATAGAAATGGTGATAGAAAAAGCCGACGAGCGAAGCATAAAGAAAGTGCGGGTTCGCAGACTGTCGGGCAAGGCACTGCCCGGCGATGAGAGGCGGAAGCCGCCGGGCGGGGCAGCGGGGGACGTGACGGAATAATGAGCGGGAAAACGCTGCTCCCGGCACTGTTTTCGGGAGTACTCCTTGTACTGGCCTTTCCGAAGTTCAACCAGGACTACCTGATCTGGGCGGCTTTTGTCCCGCTGTTTTTCGCTCTGCGGAACGCCCGCCCCGCTGAAGCTTTCCGGCTGGGGCTCGTTGCGGGACTGATATTCAACGCGGGGCTTATCTACTGGATCGTCTACGTTGCAAGCTATTACGGGAACCTTCCCCTTGCGTTCTCAACGGCCGTCTTGGCTCTTTTTTCCCTCTACCTCGCGTTCTACACGGCTGTTTTTTCGTTTCTTGCAACCGTCGCGAACAGGAGGGGGATCCCCCTGATCGTGGCGGCGCCGCCGCTCTGGACGGCCTTGGAGTACCTGAAGTCTCATCTTTTTACGGGATTTCCCTGGGAAAACCTGGGGTACGCGCTTCACGCCCACATTTATCTTATACAGATTGCCGATATCACTGGGGTATTCGGTATCTCCTTTCTTGTGATCCTTGTGAATGCCGCGATGTATGAAATCCTCAAAGTCGGGACGTTGAAAAGAAAAGTCCTTGTGGCGACGGCTGTTACCGGCATCGTGGCCGCCATTCTTTTCTACGGCTTCTATCGAACGGACGCCGTCGAGCGGGAATGCGCCCGCGCGGATACGATATCGCTGGGTTTGATACAGGGCAACATCGAGCAGGCGGTCAAGTGGGACGACGCATACCGGGACAGAACCATCAATATCTATGGAGAATTCTCCCGGCAGGCTTCCCGGCGCGGTGCCGAATTTATTCTGTGGCCCGAAACGGCGGCCCCTCTGTTTTTTCAGGATGTCGACGACAATCATCGGGCCATAGTGGCCCTGGCCCGGGAAACGGGGGCGTTTCTTCTTTTCGGAAGTCCGAGCTATACCACTGTGAACGGAAAGCAGTCCCTCTTGAACAGTGCCTGGCTGTTGTCTCCCGAGGGGACCATGCTGGGGCGCTACGACAAGACCCATCTGGTTCCTTTCGGTGAATATGTTCCTCTGAGGCGGATATTCTTCTTTGTCGACAAACTGGTGGAAGGGTTCGCTGATTTCATTCCCGGCCGGGGCATCGACCCCCTGAAATTGAATGGTATGGCGGTAGGCGTCTTAATATGTTATGAAGGTATATTCCCTGAGATCAGCAGGATCTACACGCTCAGGGGTGCCGACTACCTCGTCAACTTAACCAACGACGGGTGGTACGGACGTACCTCGGCGCCTCATCAGCACATGTCGATGCTGACCCTGCGGGCCGTGGAGAACCGTCGTTCCATCGCGAGGGCCGCCAACACGGGAATCAGCGCCCTCGTTGATCCCCTTGGCCGGGTGACCGGAAAGACCGACCTGTTCGAGCCGGCCCTGCTGACGGGAACCCTGCAGGCACTATCCCTGCAAACGTTTTACACACGGCACGGAGACGTGTTTGCCCTGTGCTCAATTGTCATGTCCTGTGTAGTGTTGCTGTACAGAAGGAGACGATCATGATCGAGGACATCAAGGAATCTGTTGAAGACCTGAAAAAACGCGTAAATAATCTCAGGAGCTGCCTTTGACCTTGAAAAAATTACACTTCGAACAAAAGAACTTGAGTCACTTTTGATAAAGGAAGACTTTTGGAATGAGCAGGAACGGGCCAAGCGGGTTCTACAGGAAAAACGCAGGCTTGAGGACGTCATTTTCACCTGGAACAGCCTGAACACGTCTGTAGACGAACTGGCAGACTTGTTTGAAATGGCCCGCGAAGAGGACGATGAAATAACTCTCAGGGACATTCGAAACGACATTCGAGGTCTGGAAGAGCTGGTTCGTAAAGAGGAACTGACGCTCATGATGACCGGCGAGCATGACGGCGGGAATGCCATCATGACCATTCATGCCGGAGCGGGAGGGACAGAGGCCCAGGACTGGGCTGAAATGCTCCTGCGCATGTATCTTCGATGGGCGGAAGGCAGGGGCTACAGAACGCTCATCGTCGACTTTCAGCCCGGCGATGAAGCCGGCATCAAAAGTGCCACCCTGACTCTCGAAGGTCCCTATGCTTTCGGATATGCCCGGGCCGAGGCGGGAATTCACCGGCTCGTTCGCATATCCCCCTTCGACACCGGCAGGCGTCGACACACCTCTTTTGCTTCCGTATTCGTCTACCCCGAGCTCGAGGAAGACAATGACATCGAGATCGATGAGAACGATCTGCGGATTGACACCTACAGGTCAAGCGGCGCGGGAGGACAGCATGTCAACAAAACCGACTCGGCGGTGCGCATTACCCATCTTCCCACGGGGATCGTCGTCCAGTGCCAGAACGAGCGTTCTCAACACAAGAACAAGTCTACGGCCATGAAGATACTGGCGTCCCGGCTCTATGATCTGCAACGGCAGGAGCAGAACGAAAAAAATGAAGAGGTGAACAGGTCGAAAAAAGACATCTCCTGGGGAAGCCAGATACGATCCTATGTAGTGCACCCCTACCGCATGGTAAAAGACCATCGCACGAACATGGAAGTGGGTGACGTGGACAGTGTGCTCGATGGCTCCATCAATGAATTCATAGAAGCCTACCTTGCAAGCCAGGCGGTGGTTCAACCCTGATAACCGCGCTCCGTCTGTATCCGGGATGGAACAATGGCGCGGTTTTTCATTGCAATATAGGTAAAAAGACGTTACAGGAACAAAAATTTAACGTACAAGATGGGGATCTCACCGCATGCGGCATGCCTACAGGCTGGTCTGTCTGGCCGTTTTTGTACTCGTTGTCCTGACGTCCTGTGCCGGTTTACCCGGTGGTTATGAACGGCATTCCGGACAGGACCGGGACGGAGAGGAAACGACAAAAGCCGTCCGCCTCCAGAAGCCGTCGCCCCGGAGTCGGGCCGGCCTTTCTTCTTCGTACAGCACTGTTCGGGGGGATGCCGGCGATATCGGCGCTGATGAGTCTTCCGACCAGCGAAGATCTCCGGCTCAGGAGTGCATTGACGAGGCTCTGCTTCTTCTCAACCAGTCACAGGAATTCTGGGAACGGGGTGAGTTGGACTCGGCCCTGAACATCCTCGACCAGGCCTATTCCCTGACACTGGGTATCAACGATGACCCGGATATAACCTGGCAGAGAGATGATTTGCGGTTTCTCATCGCCAAACGGATCATCGAAATATACGCGTCACGGGGTACCGTGGCTGTCGGCCGGCAGAGCGAAATTCCCCTTTCGACAGCGGACGAGGTGGAACAGGAAATCCGGAGATTTCAGAACCAGGAGCGGAACTTTTTCCTTCAATCCTATCGGCGGTCCGGTGCCTATCGACCCATGATTGTTGAATATCTGAAAGAAGCGGGGCTTCCGGAAGAGCTTTCCTGGCTTCCCCTCGTGGAAAGCGGCTTCAGCGTAAAAGCCTTTTCTTCGGCCCGTGCCCTCGGACTCTGGCAGTTCATCCCCTCCACGGGCTATAAGTTCGGCTTGAAGCGGGATCAGTTCGTGGATGAACGGATGAATCCCGAGCGGTCAACCTGTGCGGCCATCGCCTACCTGGAGGAGCTTCACGGAATATTCGGCGACTGGCACACCGTTCTGGCGGCTTACAACTGCGGAGAGGGACGGGTTCTGCGGGTTATTTCAGGGCAGCAGATCAATTACCTCGACAATTTCTGGGATCTCTACCAGATGCTTCCTGGTGAGACCAAACGCTACGTGCCCCGTTTTCTCGCCACGCTCCGCATCATCAGCGATCCCGAGAGGTACGGCTTCGACCTCGAAAATGAATCGCTCGACGAACCCCGGCTGCATGAGACAGTGATCACCTCAAAAAACATGCTGTTGTCGGACATTGCAAAGCACATAAATGCCTCGGAAACCGAACTTGAGCTTCTCAATGCCGAACTGCGCCTCAAAATGACGCCCGCGGGGAGTTATGAATTCAGAGTTCCCCGAGGGCAGGGCGAGGTTCTTCGCGCAGGCCTTGAGGATATTCCCCGGGCTTCGGCCTCGGTGGCCCAGACAGCTTCCGTGATCAGGCACCAGGTTCGCCGTGGAGAATCACTGTCCTCTATTGCGGCTCGATACCGGAGTTCAGTCGCTGCCATCGCCCGCACCAACAGTATTTCCCAGGGGCATATCATACGTGTGGGTCAGTGGTTGCGGATTCCCGTGGCCGGAGGAGCACAGGCCGCGACGTCGTCCGTCTCCGCGGCGCCCGTCCGGCACAGGGTCAGTCGAGGCGAATCCCTGTCGACCATCGCCGCCCGCTACGGAAGTTCCGTGGACTCCATTGCCCGGGGAAACAACATCACCCGAACCCACCTCATCCGGGAGGGACAGTGGCTGACCATACCGGGCGCGGGGGCAAAAGAAGCCGCTCAGGGCGGTTCGGTCCCCGCCGGAACAACATCCTATACGGTCAAGAAGGGGGATTCTCTCTTCAACCTGGCCCGCAGGTTCGGTACGACTGTTACACACATCAGGGAAAGCAACAATCTTACAAGCAACCTGATTACCGTGGGCCAGGTCCTGAAGGTACCCGCGAAGGGACAACATGACGGTGCTTCCGGTATGAACTATATCGTACAGAGCGGGGACAGTCCTTACACCATAGCGAAAAAGTTCAACATCAGTCTGCATGAACTGCTGTCCTGCAATGACCTGCCGGCGGATGTAACCATCTACCCGGGGCAGATGCTGATTATCAGGCACGACTGATAGAGGACGGCTTTGTAAAAGTACCGGAAGACCGTTATCCCCGCTCCAGTTCATAGCCTTTCAGAGCGAAAAAAAGCTCGTTCTCCTTGTCCAGCATACGGGCCGCTTCCTCTGAAGGGCCTTCGTGGTCATATCCCAGCAGGTGCAGCAATCCGTGAATAATCAGGAAGAGAATCATGTCGTCCTGCGGCAGGTCTCCCGCCAGCGCGTCTCGTTGAGCTGTTTCAGCCGATACGATGATATCGCCCAGGAGATGGGGATGAATGTCACCGAAATCACCCTCACGCAGGGAAAAGGCAATCACGTTGGTTGGATGGTCCCGGCCGAGGTAGCGCCTGTTTATGGAGCGGATCTCTTCGTCGTCGACCAGTGTCAGAGACACCTGGTGGCCTTCGTGGTCAAGATGTTCCAGCAGGCGGCAGAGCGACTGTTTTATCGACTGAAGCTTTAGGGGGACTTTTTGCTGGTGATTTTCTACGAGGGCTTCCGTTTTTCTTGACATGGGGCACTTCCTTCCCATCGGATTCACTGTACTCTATCCTGTGGTGAAAAATGCCGATGAGAATCCTGGCGTAGCTTTCGGCTATTTTGTTCAGGTCGCTGAATGTCAGGCTTGATTCATCGAGTTGGTTGTCGTCGACGGTTTCCCGTATTCGCGCGTCAACAAGGGTCCGTATACGGGAAGGGGTCGGGTTCTTCAATATTCTCGACGAGGCTTCCACTATATCGGCCAGCAAGACAAGCGCGGCCTCCTTGGACTGCGGCTTCGGTCCGGGATAACGGAAATCGCTTTCCAGAATCGGGGGTTGTGAAGGGTCCCGTTCTTTTTTTGCCTTTTCGTAGAAAAAGGCGGCCAGGCGTGTCCCGTGATGCTGTCGTATGATATCGCGCAACTCTTCCCCCAGCTTTAAGGCGTTCGCCATGTCACAGCCGTCTTTCACGTGAGAGATGATGACGCGGGAACTCATGGACGGTTTCAGTTTGTCGTGTTTGTTTTCCCAGTTCTGCTGGTTTTCAACGTAGTAAAGCGGTTTTTTCATCTTTCCGATATCGTGATAGTAGGCACCCACCTTCGCCAGCAGTGAGTTCGCCCCGATTTCTTCAGCCGCCGCCTCCACCATAGATGCCACAATGATGGCGTGGTGATAGGTTCCCGGAGCCGTCATGATCATATCCTGAAAAATCGGCTGGTTCAGGTTTGCCAGCTCCAGCAGTCTGATGTCCGTGGTGTACCCGAAGAGATATTCGAAAAGCGGTACAGTCCCTGATACGACAATGCCGGCGATCAGGCCGCCCGACAGTGCCATGACAAGCGTCACCGCTGTTTTCGGAATAAGAAGGGTTCCGGAAAGCATGATAAGACCCAGGGCCACGAGAACATTGACTGCTCCCACGAGAAGTCCCGTTTTAAAAAAATCCGACCGTTTTTTGCAGTGCACGATAGCGTAGGAGGCCGCTACGGAACCGCTGAAGGAGTATATGAAAAAGGCCGCCTTGTCCTGAAAAAGGAACGTGGTCAGGAAAGAGAGAAATACGGCAAAGGTAAGGCCCGCTTCACGACTGCCGAGCAGAACGGAAACAAGCATGGCTCCTGCCGCGAAGGGGATGGCGAACACAAAAGGATTATTGAGACCGGGGAAGGAAAGGTCCACGGCTTCGCATACAAAGATGCCTGCTTTGAGGAGGGCCACCTGTAAAACCGCCACGAGGGCGAGAAAAAGGACATTCTTCGTCAACCCCGGGGTTCCCTGCAGGTGTTGAATCGAAAGCCTGAACAGGGCAAGGGCGAGAATGGCGATGAGCAGGACGGTTCCCATGAATATGGACAGCCTGCCCAGGGGATGCCCGTCTCGCATTGCCGAGAAAGCCCTGAGCTTATCCACATCACTGCCGGTTATCTTCTGACCTTCCCGGACGATCATTTCGTTTTTCTGAACCTTGTAGAAAGCAGGCTTGACGTCATCGACGATCTGTTTGCGCTTCTGTTCCGTGGCACTTCTCGAATAGACCAGGTTCGGGCGGATGATTTTTTCAGCCAGCGCGACAGAAGCATTCCGCAGAGCCGTGTCTTCCTCCTGGAGCATGTCGAACCCCGCTGTACTCATAAAATAACGGGCCTCTTCAAGGGTATTGATTTCTACCGGATCTATGGCAGTGAATTCCCCGTCCGAGGCGGCATCATATATAAGAACCGCCGTGTTGGGGGTGTCACCGTAGGAGGGTGTTTCTTCGCTGATGAGCCGGTTGTCGTAAAGGGACCGAACCAGCAGTGCCACGGCATCGGCGACGCGAAGATCAAACGCCTGTTCACTCAGTACGGCCAGATCCATGTCGCTCGGCGAGACACCAAGTCTCGATACAAAAAGATTTCTGAGTGCTTCCGGGCAGGGCGGGCCGGTGGTCGATTCTTCGTTCTCGTCGGCCGGTCCGGGACTCAGTTCAGCCGCGGCAATGAAGGTTTCCCTCAAGGCCGATGCTATCAGTCGGGGAAGTTCGCTGTCGTATTCATAAACGGCGGGAGTTTCCCGCGAGGCTTCCTGGCGTTTCTGTTCCGTGGCGGCCGTGTCCTGCACGAGGAGGTCACGGTCCGCCTTAATATCTTTTGCCGCTATTGAACCGACACTGTAGGACGGTATCCTCTGACTCGGATGGGGGGAAAGCGCCCAGCCGAAAAAAAGGCAGGCGGCAACGAGGATACCCGTCATGACCAGCTTGCCGTTGTCAGGAAAGAAAGGCATCGATGCTGCCGGCCAGAAGGGTGACGTCTTGGCGTTTGGGTTTTTTTGTTTTTTCCAGGGAACTGAAACCATGATCAATCGCCCCCACCGTTGTAGGCACGGATGATTTCCTGTACCAGGGGGTGTCGTACAACGTCGATATCCGAAAAATAGGCGAAACCGATGCCCGCGGTTTTTTTCAGCAATGATTCTGCGTGGACAAGTCCCGATATCTTGTCGGGGGGTAGATCGGTCTGAGTGACGTCTCCCGTAATGACCGCTCTGGAGTCGTAACCGAGCCTGGTGAGAAACATCTTCATCTGTTCCGGTGTCGTGTTCTGGGCCTCATCGAGGATTATGAAGGAATCGTTGAGGGTTCTTCCTCTCATGAAAGCCAGGGGGGCAACCTCGATGATGCCTTTCTCGATCATGGTCGTGGCCCGTTCAAAATCCATCATGTCGTAAAGGGCATCATAGACGGGCCGCAGGTAGGGATTCACCTTCTCGGCAAGATCCCCGGGAAGAAACCCCAGCTTTTCCCCTGCCTCGACGGCCGGTCGCGTGAGGACAATTCTGGCGACCCGCTTTTCAAAGAGCGCTGCCACGGCCATGGCCATGGCAAGGTAGGTTTTGCCCGTACCGGCCGGTCCGATGCCGAAAACAATATCATGGGTTCTCATGGTATCGATATAGTACTTCTGGGCGATGCTTTTCGGGGTGATGACCTTTTTCTTCGAGGAAATAAAAACGGTGTCGAGAAATATTTTTTCCAGGTTCACGCTCATATCGCCCGATAAGATCCGGTGGGCGTACTCGATATCCGGGGGATAGACAGCGTAACCCTTTTCAATGATCAGGTAGAGCTGATCGAGAAGGTTGCAGACAAAGTCAACTTCTTCACTTCCACCCGATACGGAAACCGCGTTTCCTCGGCTCCGGATCGTTACGTTTTCAAGTTTCTCGATATTGCCGGCGTTCCTGTCATGTTCGCCGAGTAGTGACTTGAGCGCCGCATTGTCAGGGAAAACGATTTTTCTGACAGAGACGTTCTGTGATGGTTCCGTATTCAATACAACTCACCCTTCGTGACGTCACCGTCCGGCACCAACCGATGCCGGAGCACACCGGTAAACCGGTACCGTGTCCGTAAGGTCCGTAATGTTTTTCTGTGGCGAGGTTGTATGCATGAAACAAAAATACTATCATTTCGGAAAATTGATTGCAAATCTTTTCCTTTTTCAGTCCTCCCGTTCCTGAAGAAACAGTCTGGCAAAGACTTTAGCGTTTCCCGTCATGGTTGCTATGTCGCAGTGCTCGTCAGGCTGGTGGGCTGTGCGGTTCACCTTTGACCAGGCGGCCACGGGGAGACCTTCTCTTCGGAGCAAGGCCGCCACCGTACCACCGCCGATACCGACAGGTACCGCGGATATTCCGTATACCTCGTCTACGGCTTCCTTCAGACGTCTTACAACGGGCGCGTCCACCGGCGTGGGCGCCGGGGCCTGCCCGCTCTGAATCACGGTGACCTCGACGGAGACCCCCCGCTCGTTCTCTATTTCTTCGGTGATCTCCCGGACTTTCTTCATAACATCCATGAGGTCGTAGCGGGGAAGAACGCGGCAGTCAAGGTAGAAGACATCTTCACCGGGTATGGTGTTGATATTGGGGACGGTGGCCTCTTTTTTCGTCGGCTCGAAGGTGCTGATGGGGTAATCATACAGGGGGTCGGCTTCCGCGAATACCGTCTTCAGGCGTTCGAGCCGTACCGTGAGGTGGGCCCCCGCTGCCATGGCATTGTTGCCCAGGGAGGGAACGCTGGCGTGGCACTGTTTCCCTGTGGTTCTGAAACGCAGCCAGAGCATGCTTTTTTCGGCGATCTCGATACCTGACCCATCGACATTGCCGAAATCAGGAACTACGATACAGTCACTGGCCTTGAAAAGCTGCCGGTGATGTTCCAGCAGGTAGCCCAGGCCTTTCGCGCTTGCAGTTTCCTCGTCGGCGACAAAGGCCAGGCCGATGTTCGACACAGGGGTAATGCCCGTATCGAGAAAGGCCCTGGCCGCCATGATCGAGGAAACCATGTCCTGCTGGTTGTCTTCAGTTCCACGGCCGAATATCTTGCCGTCTTTCACGACGGCCCGGTAGGGGTCCGCCGACCAGAGCGACAGCTCGCCCGGCGGGACTACGTCGAGATGGGTTATGATCCACACGGTGTGGTCACGGTCTCGTCCCTGAAGGGTGTACACGACGTTGGGTCTGACACCCGAAGATGTTCTTTCGTCGGGAGCGTCATAGGAGGTGAAGTCCCTGAAGCCCCAGCCCTGAAGGATACCCAGAAGTGCCCGGGCCTTTTCCTGTTCTCCGTTGCCGCCGTTTTCCGGCGCGATGGCGGGGATTGCGGTAAGCCTGGTCTGGAGTTGGATCATGTCGTCGGTGTAGGAATCAATCCGGTCACAGATCGATGCGTAGGCATTGGAGTTTATGGGCATGGCTTTTCATTCTTTCTTATCTGGTGAGGTTTTGTTTGTAAAACCCGCATTTCTTCCCCCGGATCCACGACAAGATCGCTATCCAGTTTCAGGGAGGTGCCGAAACGGGAAAGGGGCTGGTCAAAGCGGGAAGAGTCACCGAGAACCACTATGGTGCGGTAGCCGCCGTCAAGCCATGTGGCGGCTACCCGCTGCAGGTCATCGGCCGTAACGGCATTGATGCCTTCGGGATACCTTCGAAGGAAATCCGGGGGAAGTCCTTCAAATTCATCCATCATCTGTCCGAGGGCGATCTGGTGTGGCGAGAGGAACGAGAAGATATGACTGTTCGTCAGAGCATTCCGTGCCCAGCGGAGTGTTTCTTCATCCACCGGACGGACCTTCACCGTTTCGAGAATAGACAGAGTGGATTCGATCACGGAAGCTGTTGTGTCCGGGCCGGTCATGGCGTAGGCGGCAAGAACGCCGAAATCGCTTCGTGGATTGTACAAAGTGCCCGTGCTGTAGGCGAGCCCCTTCCGGGTCCTGATTTCGAGGAACATCAGTGATCGAAAGCCGCCGCCCACGATGAAATCGAGTACGGTCATGGCGTAGTAGTCGGCGCTTTTTTTTCCGGGGCCGATGTGGCCGATGACGATCACCGACTGGGGGACCTCTCTATGGATGTGCCGGAGAGGGCCTGACACGGAGGGGGAGGGGGCTTCGACGGGCGGCAGGGGAGCGGCCGCTCGCCATGATCCGAAGTGTTTCGAAAGTTTTGTCTTCGCCTCTTCCGCGGTCACAGCGCCGCTCACGGAGATCATGATCGTATCGGGAGAGAGGTGACGGCTCAGAAAATCCAGACAGTCGTCCCTGGTCAGGGCTTCCACTGAAGCTATCGACGGCGGCCTTCCCCAGGAGGAATCCCGGTAGAGAAGTTTCGTGAATTCTCGAAAAGCGAGAGCCTGGGGGTTGTCGGGAAGCCGCTTCAACTCCTCGATCTTGATGCGCCGGGCCAGTTCAAGGCGCTCCGGGTCGAAGAGCGGTGTCATCATCATGTTCCCCAGGAGCGCCAGGGCATCGTCAAAATAATCCTCCGCGACCGTAAGGGTTACCAGCAGCGTCTGCGCCGTTACCGACACATCGAGGTCGATTGCGCGATAATCCAGTTCGTCGTCGAACTCGTCGGGACTCATGGCCGGTGTTCCTCCGGTCCGCATGACTGACCCGGCAATCTCCGCCAGACCTTCACGGCCGGGGGGATCATAGACCGATCCGGCTCGTGCCGCCAGCGAAAGCCTGACGAGAGGAATTTCGCGATCTTCCAGGAAAAAGAGCGTCATCCCGTTGTCAAGCTCAAAACGCTCCGCCCGGGGCGGGTCAAAGCGGAGCGGAGGATAGAGAAGATTTTCAGGATCCTTCAAAAGAGGAGAAGAGGCCGGGGCGCAACCCACGAGCGGCAGGATCAACAGCAAAACCGTCACTAACCAGGGGAATTTTTTGTTCATGGAGTTTCGTCCTGTATAAGAACCGCAACGGTTCTGTTCGATGACGTTAGTCGGGACGACGCGGCATTCATTATGTCCTCGGCCGTGATGGATTCGACGGCTTCCAGATAGGTCGTCACCTCCCGGTAGTCTCCCGTGAGAGTTTCGACATATGACAGGAGCCTCGCGATGCCGTTGTTCGAATCGAAGCCGCGCAGAAAATCAGTTTTAATCCGGTTTTTGGCCTTTCGAAGTTCTCGTTCCGGGAGGGGCTCGTCTTTGAGACGATCCAGTTCACTGTACAGCGCGTCCTCGAGTTCCGCGAGACTCCTGCCCGTCATGGGTTCGGCGGCGATGATGAACAGGTTGTCATACCGCTCTCCGGGAAATCCGTTTGAAACCCGAACCGAAGCGGCGATACCCCGCTCAGTGACGAGGGACCGGTACAGGCGGGATGACCTTCCTCCCGCCAGAACGAGTTCAAGTACGTCGAAAACGGCGTCCTCATAGGCCGGGAAAGCCGGCTTGTGAAACCCCAGGAGAAGGCGGGGCGAGGCGCCGGATCGAAGGGTGGTACGCCGTTCACCTCTCTGTGGAGGCTCATCCGTTATGTTTCGAAGTGTCGATCCCGGCGGCACGCCGTTTCCCAGGGAACCGAAATACCGCCGTACCAGGCCGGCCGCCTCCTCGGTGCGGACATCACCCACGATGGTGATGACCGTGTTTTCAGGTCTGTAACGGGTCGCGAAGAAATGGAGGAGGTAGTCTCTGTCGATTCGGGGTATGTCAGCGGGCCATCCTATAACGGGGTGTCCGTAGGGGTGGGCGATGAAAGCCGCCGCCAGGAACAGTTCCATAAGTTGCCGTTCCGGCCGGGAGTCAACGACCTGCCGGCGCTCCTCGATGACGACATTTCGCTCCTGGACAAACTCTCTGAAAACAGGGTTCGACAGGCGGTCCGATTCGATACGGGCCCACAACTCGAGGCTGTTGGACGGCAGACTCACCATGTAGGATGTCATGTCATGCCCGGTGGCCGCGTTCAGGCCCACGCCTCCCCGCTCACGGTAGAGACGGTCGATTTCATTCGATCGTATGTAGCTTCTTTTCTCATCTTCCAGGCGTCTGATTTCCTCTTCCAGTGCCCGGGCGGCCTCTGAACCGGATCCCTCCGTCCTCACCGTGATTTCAAGACGCCTGACTCGTTCCTCTATCCGTTGTCTCAAGCGCGACTCCTCATCGTAGTCTGAGGTGCCGATGGTTCTGGTTCCCTTAAACATCATGTGTTCAAGCAAATGGGCGGCTCCGCTGTATCCGCTGTCTTCATCCACGGCGCCCGCGCGGTGCTGTATATAGATGGAAACCGTGGGGCTGACTGTACGCTCCATGACCAGGAGGGTGATACCGTTATTCATGACCGTTTTGTTCACCCGCTTTTCCAGGTCGATGGCGAAGGCCTGTGATGTTCCGAAGAACCAGAGAAAACAGAGAAAACACGAGACTCCGGCTCCCCCGAACAGGGAGGGGGCCGCAAAAATCCGGCGTCGTTTATTCATGGGAACTCTCCCCTGCATGTCCCTGTTCCTGTTTTTCTCCCCGGATCCTTCCATAGATCCTGAAGGCCGGATAGAGAAGGATGCTGGCGCTGACAAGGATGAGCAGGCATGACGAGAAAAAGTACATAATGAATTCAAAGGGGTTGTCAAGCTGGTAGGCACCCACAAGGACATGGATGCCCTTGATGAGGAACAGCACCGAAATAACAGCAACAGCGATCTGTTTTGTCCACCACAGAATACCATTCATAGGAATCACGTTATGCGTGCATACTAATGGTTTCCCCGCCTTGAATCAAGGTTTTTCGACAGGCCCGGGCCGCTGTCTTTACATCCTGCCGGGCAGTGGTGCTCATTGTAGCACCTCCGCAGGGAAGAATAGTGTTGTTGTGAAACAGGGGTTCCTTCTCAAGATCGAGGCTCGAGACGGCAACGGCATCGTGCCACAGAAAGGTCCCGGGGATCGGGGAGTATTCAGTTATAATGGGATATGCGCCAAGAGACGCCACAAAGGCTATGCCGGCCATGACGTTCGAAACCTCCTGCCCGGGCAGTCCGCAGAGGAGGTACATGCCGATGTCTTCTCCCCGGTATCCCGCCTCGATCAGGTAACGGACGGCCTGTTCAGCTTCTTCGTCAGATACCTTGACGTCGAATTCGATCTGCTCCCTGGCTCCGGCGGTCTCAAGGCCGAAACGAAGGGTTTTGAAGCCCGCCCGGTAAAGCAGCGATGCCGTTTGGCGATTGATTTCCCTGATATGGAGTCCGTTCGGGCAATGGAATGAACAGTCGAGCTTTCGCCGAATAATCTCTTCGAGCATGGGGACGGCCCGGTTTTTCGAATCGACGAGAAGCGCGTCGTCATAGAATGAGAAGTTCCTGATGCCCATCTGGCCATTCCAGAAGGCTATTTCATCGACAACGGCATGGGGATCACGGGTCTCGAAACTCTCATGCAAGTACGGCGAAGCACAGTAGGTGCAGGAATAAGGACAGCCCCTGGAGGTGACAAGCGCTACCACATCCGGGGCCGGAAGCAGGTCATAGGCAGGGTAGGGCAGAGCATCGAGACTGTCGTAACGGGAGTGCATATCCAAGGCACAACCGACAACTTCTTCAAGGATACCCTGAAGGTTCGACGGAGTCCGCATGCGCCCGCCGGCGGCGGATGAGAGGTGTACTCTCCCCGGAGCCGCGGGAAGAACATCACCGGTGACCACCAGGTCGGCGCCGGAGAACTTCAGGGCATGATCCGGGCAGAGGGTCGCGTAGATTCCTCCGAGAACCACCGGGACTCCCGGCAGGCATTTCTTTACGATGCCGATAGCTTCAAAAACGCCGGGGTACCAGTAGGTCATCATGGAAGTTATGAAAACGGCGTCGGGTTTTTCATGGCTCAGGAGATCCCTCCTGAAGTCAAGAGGATCCATGCCATACCGGCTGTATTTTCGTGGTATATGAGCGATGGACGCGGGTTTTGGAATCTCCGTTTTGCGAAAGTGTCCACTCCCGTTATCCAGCCTTTTCGGTCCGGGACGTGGTGAAGGGTGCCGCCAGTCAAGGCAGTCGATAATCCTGGCGGAAAAACCTTCAGCCCTCAGCACCGATGCAATATATAGCAGACCCAGGGGTTTCGACCAGGCATCGAAAGCCGCGAAGTCGTGAATCCAGGGGTTGACGAGCAGTATGGCGGGCGATACTTTCTTCATAATGTACAGTAGCTAGCCCGGGTTAGCGTCGAAAGTCAAGGGACGGTTTACAATGCGCGCTGAATCATTCGCGTTGATGTTTGGTGTGCTATCTGGTAGGCTTCATGAGCGTTTATGTGGAGTACCATGACCGGACGGCTTCGATCGTCCCGCCGAGTGCTTCCTAGTACGGTATCAAGGAATCGAATACTCTATGATCCCCACGGCCGATTTCGGCTCGACGAATGCGCTCGCCCTGCTCAGAGGGATTTCCTGGCACAGTATACAGTTTCCCGGCTTGACCCGATCGGCAGGAGAGCTCTTGGGGACGGCACGGGAACTCGAACAGGAGTATGCCGTCTATTTTTACCGGGCGCGTCTTCCATGCCTGTGGGTTTCCTGCATGGGTGGTACGGGAACGGGGAAATCGACGGTCTTCAACGGGCTCGCGGGTCGAGAGGTGAGCCCCGCCGGCGTCGAACGTCCCACCACCACATCACCAGTCGCCTCCGGCCACCGCGGGTTGTCGATAGAAGAGGGGTTTCCCTTTTCCTCCATGAGGCTGAAACGCGTACCCGTGGATACTGTTCCGTCCTTCAACGACGATCCTCGGGAACATTATTTTGTGTACGTCGAGCATGATGACGACAGCAGACGCCACCTTGTATTTGTCGATACCCCCGATGTGGACTCTGTTGAACGCCGCCACCGAAGCATCGCGGAGGCTCTGTACCTTCTTTCCCACGTGATCGTCTTTGTGACGAGCCAGGAGAAATATGCCGACCTGATCCCGTCGAGTCTTCTCCAGAGAATGCACCGCGAAGGCAAACCATTTTACCTGCTTTTCAATAAAGCGGACAAAAGTCAGGTGGAGGATGAGCTGCCGGCCGTTTTCAGAGACCGGGGCATTCCGATTCGAGACAGTCATTTTTTTACCATACCGTTCATCAACAATGCCGAAAAACCGGAAGACATTCTGAAGGCCGGTCTTCAGAGGTTCATAGACGCCGTTCTTGACGAGTATCCGCCCTCGGCCCTGCATGACGTCATCAAAGAAGAAGAAAGACGGTTCAGGCGGATACTGACGGAAAAGACGGGACGGCTGCTGATCTGTTCCCGGGAGGAGGAAGAGGCAGGGAGGGCGTGGCTGAAAGAGCTCGACGACCTCACAGCTCACGAGTCCGGGGCCTTGCTCGATACCATGGCTGCCCGGTACGGCGAACACAATCTGCAGACTCTTAAAAAAGAACTCCGCGCGATATTCAGTGCCTATGACCTGCTTGCGAGGCCCCGGCAATACATCATGTCCATCCTCCGGGCACCCTTCCTGTTTCTCATCCCCGGCGGTTCAGGATCTGCCGGGGGAAGAGGACAGGAGCTGCTGAAGGTCCGCGGACAAGTCGACACGATGCCTCTGGTAGAAGCAATGGAACGGTTGAACCGGCTCGTGCTTGAAAACCTTTCCCCCCCTGATCCGGATGCTCCTCTGTTCAAGGCGCTTCGGGATAATCGCCTGCCCCTCGGCACGGAGACGGTGGAAGCCCGGATTTCCCGGGAGCAGGAGAACCTGGCCGGGTGGCTCGAAACAACGATCCGTGATCTTGAAGCAGGCCTTCCGAAAAGCAAGCGGCTGGGAATCTACACGACGTCGGTACTCTGGGGGGCAGCCATACTATCCTTCCAGACGGTCATGGGCGGCGGACTCGCGCTGTTGGAGCTCGCCTTCGACGCTGTTCTTGCCCCCCTCATCACCAAAGGTTCCGTCGAACTGTTCATCTACCGGGAGCTTCGAATGATTTCCCGCGAAATGAACCGGCGATACCAGGATGGAATCCATTCCATTTTCATGGAGCAGAAAGAACGCTACGAGGCAGTGCTCAAGGCGCATCTGACGCCGGAGGCGGTGCGGGAGAATCTGCTCTCTCTGAAGGCGTGTCTGGAGCATGAACCATGACTGACGAGCGAATGGTGCTGAGCCGGAACGTGGAGGGCCTGGAGAAGATTCTTTCCGGTGATGTCCCCCTGATGTTCCTGGGGGGAGATAAGCGCGGGGAGTTGTTTCTGGCTGTCCGGGAAATCAGGAAGAAACTTGAAAGTCTTGGAGACAACATTCTGACTGTCGGCCTCATGGGTGGAACCGGCGTGGGAAAATCATCGGTGATGAACGCCCTTGCCCGCGAGTACATCGCGTCCACGAGCCATCGGAGGCCCCACACTGACGCGGTTCTGGTGTATCGGCACAGCGCTGTTCCACCTCCGGAGCTCACGGAGGACGCCTCACTTCCCCGGTGCGAGTATGTCCACGAAGCAGAGGAGGTCCGCCATGTGGTTTTGTGTGATCTTCCCGACTACGACAGCGTCAACGAGGCTCACCGGGGAACAGTGATGGCCCTTCTCGACGTTCTGGACATGCTTATTTGGGTCATTTCTCCCGAAAAATACGCCGATGGACAATTGTACGATTTTTTGCAGCTCCTGCCCAAGGATCGCGGCAACTGCTATTTTGTTCTGAACAAAACGGACCTTTTCTTCCGGGATGGCATTTCGGCATCGGCCCATGAACGGCTGGTGACAGTCCTGGGGAGTCTGACAAGTCACCTCGGAAACATCGGGATCAGCGAACCGGTCCTGTATCATGTTTCAGCGACGGAGGCTTTCGAGGGCATCGGTCTTTCCGCCTGGAACCAGTTTCCCCTGCTCCGGAGGGAACTGTTCCGTACCCGGGACATCAAGGAAATTCGACGTATCAAGGCGGCAAACATTCACGCGGAACTGGAGCCGGTCTTGAGAGCCCTGGAGATGGAGCGGCACAACCTTGACGACCTGGGCGGCATGATCCCGGCAGGATCCACCATGACCGGGGAGGAACGAAAAAGAGTGCTCGACGACATTTACATCGCGGCCGCTCCCTGGGTGGAGGTTTTCGCGAAACAGTACCTGGCGGACAATCTCGCCGCCGGCCGTGATCTGGTCGGTCCGGGGCGAATCATATCGGCCCTGGCCGGGCGCCTGAAAGGGGCCGCCATCGGTGATCATGAAAAAATCATCGCCGCTCGACGGCAGGCCGTTGAGCATATCTCGAATACTCTGGCCCGGCACCTTACAGCCCGGGGAGAGCGTCTCAGGTCGGATCTCTATCGGCGCTTCGAACGTTCCGAACTGCCGGATGAACTGGCCTGTTCACTTGATACCGCTCCGGTGAGGGCCGTCTTCGAAACCGGTCTTGCCCGCCTCTTTACGGGCCAGGGAAGGGAAACCGGGAAAATATTCGGACCTCTTTACACCTTCCGCCAGCATCTGGCCTATGCTCTGCTCCTCGTGATCTTTCTGCTGGTTCTGCCCGGAGAGCATGCCTGGAAATCATTTTTTGACCATCCCGGCTTCTTTTCGGCTCTCGGGACGTTGGCCCTGATGGCCCTTTCCCTTTTTTCGTCCCGCGGGCTGGCGGCCTTGGCGAGCCTCATCCTGATCTCCTTTTATATGGGGTGGCACTTTTATAAACGCTCCGACAGGATGATCGCTCTCGCCGCGCAGGGGTTGGCCGATATCATGAAAGAGGAATTGAACCGGCTGGTCCATGAGGCGATCAACGAACGGGGAGCCGAAATGGAGCGGTTGCAGGAGAACATCAGGTCGAGTCTGACTGCCCTGGACGAGGTACTGAAGGGACAACGGTATGCCGCTCCAGCGGAGCGGTGAGGCTCTCGTGCCTTGACTTTTGACCAGTGATGATGATGATAAAGAGACACACCGGATTGTCCTGTGGAAAGGCGGAAAGACCTCTTGAATAAAGTATTGGTTATGGATGCCAACGATGACGCGCGCTTCAGCCTGACGGCCCTTCTTAGAAAAGAAGGCTATGACGCCGTGGGTGTGGCTACCGAAGCTTCGGCAATGCAGTGTCTGGAAAATAGCGAGGCCGACGTTATCATTGCCGATGTGGGCCATCCTTCAACCAATGGATGTGAGAGTTTTCTGCAGTGGGCCAGAGAACGGGTACCCCGGGCCGAGGTTATTGTCACCACCACCTGCGGCTCCATTGATTCCGTGATCAGGACCATCAGAATGGGCGTCTATGACTACATGATCAAGCCTGTCGACGAAAGGGAACTCCTGGCGTCGGTGGAAGCCGCCATGGAGAGCCGCAGAAAGGTCAGCTATCTGAAAACAGCGGATGAAATATACACCTTCGAAAAAATAGTCGGCACTTCTTCCGCCATGCGGGAGGTCATAGATATGGCCCTGAAAATGTCCGAGATCGACACGAATGTTTTTATTTTCGGAGAAAGCGGCGTAGGCAAGGAGCTGGTGGCCAGGGCCATTCACAACAACGCGCCCGGCGGCCGGGACAAGCCCTTCATAGCGATCAACTGCGCTGCCCTTCCCGATGAAATCCTGGAAAGCGAACTCTTCGGCCATGCAAAGGGATCCTTCACCGGCGCCTTCAAGGACAAGGTCGGGCTCATCGAGGCGGCCGGGGGGGGGACCCTTTTCATGGACGAGATCGGTGAATCCAGCCGGCAGTTTCAATCAAAGCTTTTGAGGGTCATCGAGGACCGCGAGGTTCGCAGGGTGGGTGAACATCACGGCCGAACCATCGACGTGCGATTCATCTCGGCAACCAACAAGGACGCCCGGGACCTTGCCTCAGGGGGGAAATTCCGGAACGACCTCTTCTATCGTCTTGCCGTTGTTGATCTGTATATTCCTCCCCTGCGCGAACGCAAGGAAGATTTAAAACCACTGGTCGACTACTTTCTGCGGGACATTTCACAACGACTCGGCCGGCCGGAAAAAACACTCGCCCGGGAGGCCATGGAGGTCCTGATGGCCTATGACTGGCCCGGGAACGTCCGGGAACTCCGAAACGTCTGTGAGCGGGCCATCGCCCTGTCCGGGGATGAAACCCTCCGTGCTGAAGATTTTCCACTGGCCTATGAACAGTATCGAAATCGCTTTGCTTCCGATGATGATCACGAGATCATTTCTCTCAAGGAAATCGAAAAACGCTACATTATGGAAATATTCGAAAAACATAAAAATAACCAGCGTTACATGGCCAAAAAACTCGGCATCGGTCACACGACGTTGTGGCGAAAGATAAAAGAATACAAGCTCGAGTAATGTCCCGGAAAATACAGTGTGCCCTATCCCTGCCGGGATGGGAGATCAGTGCCTCACAACACATCATGCTTTGATAAACCGCCCCGGATCTTGCCGACAACGTTGGCGAACTCGTCAGGAAGGGTCCGCAATGGCTTTCAGCGAGGCATCGATGGTGTCAATTCCGCAACACCCTGTCCCAGGGAAGCCATTCGCGGCCGAAGGTCTTTGCCACGGCCTCGTGGGTTATTATTCCATCGACGCAGTTTATTCCTCTGGCGATGGCCTCGTTCTCAATGGCGGCCCCGTACAGGCCTTTTTCCGCAATAGCCCGTATGTAAGATATAGTGGCGTTTCCAAGAGCGAATGTGGATGTACTCGGCACGGAAGCGGGAATATTCGTCACTCCGCAATGCAGGACACCGTGAAGATGGTACACCGGGTTATCGTGCGTCGTGGGTCGGATCGTTTCCACGGTTCCTCCCTGGTCCACAGACACGTCGATTATAACGGACCCCTTCTTCATGCGGGATACCATGTCTTCCGTCACGAGTACCGGCGCCCGTGTTCCCGTGACGAGAACAGCCGCGATCAGCACGTCGGCATAACCCGTCGCCTGTTCAATCGTGTAGGGATTTGAATAAAGGGTGATGACCTTCCCGTGGAGAAGCTGGTCCACGTGCTTGAGACGTTCGTAGGATGTGTCGAGAACCGTTACATGAGCGCCCAACTCGCTGGCGATTCTGGCGGCGTTCAGCCCCACGGTCCCACAGCCGATGATGACTACTTCCCCGGGCGCGACCCCCGGTACTCCGCTGAGAAGAACTCCCCGACCGCCACTTCCCTTTTCCAGAAAGCGCATGGCCATCTGTATGGACATTCTTCCCGCCACCTCGCTCATGGGTGTCAGCAGCGGCAGGCGCCCGCCCGGTTCTTCAACGGTTTCATAGGCGATTCCCGTGACGCCGCTGGCGAGAACATCGTCTGTCAGGGTTTCCGATGAGGCGAGGTGGAGAAAGGTAAAAAGCATCTGTCCCCTGCGGTACCGAAAACGTTCCTCTTTCAGCGGCTCCTTGACCTTGACGATGAGTTCCGCATCGGTATATATGGAATCCGCATCGGTTATCTCGGCACCCTCCCGCGTGAATTCATCGTTGGAAATGCCGCTTCCTTCTCCCCCGTCCCGCTCAAGAAGAATTCTGTGGCCGTCAGATTTAAGTGCCCGCACCCCCGCGGGAGTCATGGCGAACCTGTGTTCCCCTTCTTTTGTTTCTCTGAGTACCCCGACGATCATGGCAATCCTCTCTTTCTCCGTTGTTAACCCGGCTGCCGTGGTCTCACTATAACTGAAAAAGTCGCCAATCTCCACACCGAATCAACCATCGGGACAGTGATATTGCCGTCGGTTCCCGCCGGCCTGTCTGTTGCCGGACCAGACCGGCAGGATAAGAAGATGATTCCCGACGGAGGGGCTTTGAAACTTCTCCCCGATGTTTTCTATTGATTTATCCAGTACCCTGTGGTAGTTCCATCGATCTTGAGAACCAAATACGCACACTTTCGGACCGGCCCGGCGTTGCTTTGTCAAAAAGTTCCGGGACGGGGTGACGGAAGTGGAGGGTACAAAACGAAAGGAGAACCAGTATGGCCTATGTTTCAATGAAAATGCTTCTTGAGTCCGGTGTTCACTTCGGGCATCAGACAAACCGGTGGAATCCGAAGATGAAACCCTACATTTTCGGAGCCCGGAACGGAATCTACATCGTTGATCTTCAACAGACGGTGCAACTCTTCGATATTGCCTATGACTTCGTCGTCGAAACCGTCGCTTCAGACAAAAATCTTCTCTTCGTGGGCACAAAGCGTCAGGCCCAGGAATCAATCAAGACCGAGGCCGAGCGCTGCGGAATGCCCTATGTGAATCAGCGATGGCTCGGCGGTATGCTGACAAACTTCACAACCATCAAAAAAAGTATTGATCGATTGAACAAACTCGATGAAATGTTTGAAAATGAGACCGTCAACGCTTTCCCGAAAAAGGAAATCATGAAGCTTCAGAAAGAGCGCGACAAGCTCCAGAAGGTACTCGGAGGCATCCGTTCCATGGGACGGCTTCCAGGAGCCCTGTTCGTCATTGATCCCAAACGTGAAATAATTGCCATCAGGGAAGGACGACGACTGGGAATTCCCATAATCGCCATTGCCGACACCAATTGCGACCCTGATGATATCGACTATATAATTCCCGGCAACGATGACGCTATTCGGGCAATAAAGCTCTTTTCCCTCAAGATGGCCGACGCCGTCGAAGAGGGGAAGCGTCGCCGCGAGGAACGGATTCAGGCGGAAAGCGACAAGGAGGACTCACCGGGAGAATCGGACGTGCCGGAAAGTGTTGAGACAAAAGGATTTGACGAGGAGGCCGGCTTCGAGGCCGAATCGGGGATCGATGATCACACCGCGGAGGAGGCAAGGGAACATTGAGTATATCGGCAGCGAAAGTCAAAGAACTCAGGGATAAAACGAACGCCGGCATGATGGACTGCAAGGAAGCGCTGACCGCGGCAGCCGGTGATTTTGATAAAGCAATAGAATACTTAAGAAAAAAGGGATTATCCGCGGCAACGAAGCGATCTTCGCGAGCGGCGAAAGAAGGGGCCGTTGCCTCCTATATTCACATGGAGGGGCGTATCGGCGTTCTTGTGGAAGTGAATTGTGAGACTGATTTCGTGGCGAAGACCGATAATTTTAAAGCCATGGCGAAGGATCTGGCCATGCAGATCGCGGCTACGAATCCGAAATATGTCAGTCCTGAGGAGATACCGGAGCAGGAACTGGAACGGGAGCGGGAAATCTACCGGAGCCAGGCCATCGCTGAAGGAAAACCTGAAAAAATATTCGACCGGATTATCGACGGGAAACTCAAGAAATATTACGAAGAGATATGTCTCATGGACCAGAGATTCATCAAAGATACGGATAAATCGGTCCGTGATCTAGTCAACGGGATCATAGCCAGTTCGGGAGAAAATATTGTAGTCAGACGTTTCGAAAGATTTCAACTCGGTGAAGAGAAGGAGTAGTCACAGGTTTCAGGTACCGAAAGCCGTCCTCTAGCAGACGTTTTCCCACTTTTTACGGGTTCATCAAAGCTGGTGAAATGACAACCACAGCACTATACAAGAGAATTCTTATCAAATTGAGCGGAGAGGCACTCCTCGGAGGGGCATCCTTCGGAATCGATCCCGACGTCGTGGAGTATGTAGCCGACGAGGTTGCGACACTGAAGGAACTGGGCATTGAAATCGGGATTGTCATAGGAGGCGGCAATATCTACCGCGGCGTGGATATCACATCCCGCGGGATCGACCGGGCCGCCGCCGACTACATGGGCATGCTCGCCACGGTCATGAACAGCATCGCCCTTCACAACACCTTTGAAAACAAGGGAATCGCCGCACGACTTCAATCGTCCATAGAGATGATAAAAGTGGCGGAGCCCTTTGTACGGGAACGGGCCCTCAAACATCTCGAACAGGGCAGGGTGGTCATCTTCGCCGGAGGGACGGGGAATCCTTACTTTACCACCGATACGGCGGCGGCCCTTCGGGCCCTGGAAATAAAAGCGGAGGTTCTTCTCAAAGCAACGAAAGTCGATGGGGTCTTTGACAGGGATCCCCTGCGGCATAGTGATGCCCGGATGTTCACCTCGATCACCCACACCGAAGCCCTGGCCCGGGACCTGAGGATAATGGATGGTACGGCCATATCACTGTGCCGTGAAAATAATCTCCCCATTATTGTTTTTAATCTTGAAAAAAGGGGAGCCCTGCGGGATGTTGTCTGCGGGAAGTCCATCGGAACACGAGTGGGGGGGAAATCATGACGGAAGACATTTTTCAGGATCTTCATGAAAACATGGATAATAACATCGTCTTTTTCGAGAAATCGCTGAGTCGGGTGAGAACGGGCAGGGCGTCACTGTCATTGGTTGACGGAATCAGGGTTGATTATTACGGGACTTCGACGCCGCTCAGCCAGATGGCGACACTTTCCATCCCGGACAGCCAGTCCGTTCTTATTTCGCCCTGGGACAAGTCCGCCCTCGGATCGGTGGAAAAGGCGATCCAGAAGTCCGAACTGGGCCTCATGCCGTCAAACGACGGTAAAGTCATCAGGATCACCATACCTCCCCTGACGGAGGAACGGCGGAAGGAACTGGTCAAGGTCGTCAGGAAAATGGCTGAAGAATGTCGTATCCAGGTTCGTAATTCCCGGCGCGATGCGAATAACGGACTGAAGAAACTGAAAAACGACAACGAGATATCGGAAGATGACTTTCATGTCAGGCAGGAAGACGTTCAGAAGATAACCGACGATTACATCAAGAAAGTGGATGAAATACTGAGCGTCAAGGAAGCGGAGATCATGGAGATATAACGGGGGTTCGAAGACAGCTTCGGCGGACAGAGGGAACGGTGGTTCCCTCTTTTTTTTAACTGCCGTGATCCTGCCGGACCTATTGTAATTTCCGACGGGCTGTGATAGGCATGATACGTTAATTATATTCAGGATATAGGTACTTTATGCAGGGAATAGACACCAAGCGCCTGCCCCGGCATGTCGCGGTCATCATGGACGGTAACGGCAGGTGGGCAAAAAAAAATGCCCTGAACCGGCTCACGGGACATAAGAAAGGTGCCGACGCCGTTCGGCATGTCGTAAGGACGGCCGGGGAACTCGGCATTCAATACCTTACTCTTTTTGCCTTTTCTGTTGAGAACTGGCTGCGGCCGGAAGAGGAAATCAACGCTCTGATGCGGCTCCTGGAGACCTACCTGAAATCTGAAATAGACGAATTGATTGAACGGGGCGTCAGACTGGAGGTAATCGGCAACAGGGCGGCTCTCCCCAAAGAGGTGCAAGGCCTGCTTCAGGAAAGCGTTCAGAAAACCTCCCGCAACAAGGGTATGGTACTAACGCTCGCTCTCAGCTACGGCGGGCGGGACGAGATCGTGGAGATGGTCGGCAGAATCGTGGCGGAATGTGCCTCGGGACGACTTCGGCCCGAGGACATTTCCAGGGAAACGGTGGCGAAATACATGTACACCTCCTCCATGCCCGATCCCGATCTTCTGATCAGGACAAGCGGTGAGTACAGGATCAGCAATTTCCTCCTGTGGCAACTGGCCTTTACGGAACTCTATTTTACGGATGTTCTCTGGCCTGATTTTTCACGCGAGTCATTTGTCGAGGCCCTTCGGGACTACCAGCGACGGGAACGGCGTTTCGGTCTCACCAGTGACCAGCTGACAAGGACATGACACCGCCATGAGTACTCACCTGAAACGCTGGCTCACGGCACTTCTGGCCGTTCCCGTACTTCTGCTTCTCATCATCTTCGGTTCGGAAGTCCTTTTCGCCCTCTTCATCGCCGCCATCATCGCGGCGGCCATGATGGAATACAACTTCATGGTCTTCGGAGCCGGCCGGCCCGCTGAAAAGAGCGTCACCATTATCATCGCTCTCCTGGTCGCGGCGGCTGCCTGGTCGGGCGGGACGTCACTGGTACTGGCCACGGTGGCTCTTTCACTGCTGGGTCTTTTCAGTCTCTCCCTCCTCAGGGACGAGGAAGAGCCGGGGACGCACCTGAAGCGGGTCATGGGAGGCATCTTCGGCATCCTGTACATAGCCGTCATGATGTCCTTTTTCATACTTATACGATGCGGCGGCGACGGACGGACCTGGGTCTTTTTTCTCATCGTCATGGCCTTTTCTACGGATGTGCCGGCTTTTTACGCGGGACGAACCTGGGGACGCAGGAAACTGCTACCTTCGGTGAGCGCCGGAAAGACTGTCGAAGGCTCCCTTGGCGGTACTGCCGGATGCGTTGCCGCCTGCACGATCTATTCGGTTCTCTTTCTGCCGGACCTGTGGCTCGGCCATGCCGTTGTCATGGGTTTCATGGGGAGTATTCTCGGACAGTTGGGCGACCTGTCCGAGTCGGCCCTGAAACGGGCATCAAATATCAAGGATTCCGGGTTTCTTTTTCCCGGACATGGAGGCATTCTCGACCGGCTGGACTCGTTTCTGTTTATGGCACCTTTCCTGTATTACTATAAAGAATATATTATAAGCCTATGAAATACATATCGATACTCGGTTCAACAGGATCTATCGGAAGAAGCGCCCTCGATGTCGTCGCACAGGAGCCGTCACGGTTCGGCGTTACCGGGCTGGCGGCGTACAGAAACATACGGCTTCTAAAAAAACAGATTGAACGGTTCCAACCGAAAGTGGCTGCCGTTATTGATGAAGAGGCTGCCGCGGAGCTCAGGACAAGTCTCGGAAGGAGAGCAAACACGGCGGTTCTGTTCGGACCGGATGGATACGACGAGCTGGCGTCGCTGCCTGAGTCAGACATGGTACTGTCGGCCATGTCGGGAGCGGCGGGGCTCGTGCCGACACTTGCCGCCATCGACGCGGGTAAGGATATCGCCCTGGCGAACAAGGAAACCATGGTCATGGCGGGAGACCTGGTTCTGGCCCGGGCGGAGAGGACCGGTGTCCGCATTTTACCCGTGGACAGCGAACACAGCGCGCTTTTTCAATGTATGGAAGGAAGGCCGAGAGATCAGATTACAAAGCTTGTTCTCACGGCATCGGGAGGACCTTTCCTGAACCGGAGCGCCGACGATCTTGCCTCGGTGACGCCGGAGGAGGCGCTGAAGCATCCCAATTGGGATATGGGCTACAAGATAACCATCGATTCCGCGACGATGATGAACAAGGGTCTCGAGATAATCGAGGCCATGGGCCTGTTCGCGGTGGACGTCGGGATGATCGACGTGGTCATCCATCCTCAAAGCATCATACACTCCATGATCACTCTCAAGGATGGGTCCCTCATCGCGCAGCTGGGCATCCCCGATATGAAGACACCCATCGCTTACGCCCTTTCCTGGCCTGAAAGAATCGAACTCTCCCTCCCGGATCTGGAACTGTGCGCCGCGGGACCGCTCACGTTCATGGTCCCGGACATGGAAAAATTCCGGTGCCTGGCTCTTTCGCTGGATGCGGCCCGAAGAGGCGGGACGGCTCCGGCGGTTCTCAACGCCGCGAATGAAATCGCCGTGGAAGCCTTTGTGGCCGGGCGCGTCCGCTTTACCGACATACCGCGTATTGTCGAGGCAACCCTGGCGGACCACGAGACGGAACGGGCGGATACGGTGGCCCGGGTTCTCGCCGCCGACGGCTGGGCTCGAATCCGGGCGAAAGAGGCAATAGACGCCTTGTAAAACAGGTTGCTTCATAGTATGCGGGAAGTACCACATTGAAAAAAAACAAAGGGCACATTGATGGGCACCTCAGTAATATCAGTCATCATAGTCTTGGGAATTCTCATCTTCGTCCATGAATTGGGACATTTCCTCGTCGCAAAGTGGTCAGGTGTCGGGGTTCTCAGGTTTTCCCTCGGCTTCGGTCCCAAACTGGTGAGCAGGAAATACGGCGAAACGGAATATGCCCTTTCCGCCATACCACTGGGAGGGTACGTCAGACTCCTGGGTGAGGCCGATGATGCCGGACTATCGGAGGAAGACCGGGAACGATCCTTTCAGAATCAGTCGGTGTACAAGAAAATCGCCATTGTGGCGGCCGGGCCTCTCTGCAACTTTCTTTTCGCCATTGTGGCTTTTTCGATCATTTTTGGTCTTGGAGTATCTGTTCCCACCTCCCGTATCGGTGCTGTCCAGGAAGAAAGCCCTGCGCAGGCGGCAGGCCTGCGAGAGGGGGACCTCATCCGTGAGATAGACGGGCACGCCATCGCCCACTGGGAAGAAATGGCGGACGTTATACGGTCGAGCGGTGGGAAGCCCCTGAAACTGCTCATTGAACGTGACGAAAAACGTATTGAGAAGACCGTTACACCGCGATCGATGGAAACGGAGACGCTATTCGGAGAGCCTGCCACGACCTATGTCATCGGGGTAACCATGTCATCAGAACTGATGACGGACCGTAAGGGGCCCGCAGGAAGTGTCATCGCCGGCGTCGGTCAGACCTGGCTGTGGACAAAGCTCACCTACACGGGCATTGCCAAGATCGTTCAGAGGGTCGTGTCTCCCAAGGAACTGGGGGGTCCCATATTGATAGCGAAAATGTCCGGTGACATGGCACGGCAGGGGCTCATTCCCTTTATCTTCTTCATGGCCGTGCTCAGCGTCAATCTCGGGGTACTGAATCTTCTGCCCATCCCTGTCCTCGATGGGGGGCACCTCATGTTTTTCGCCGTGGAGCTGGTGACGAAGCGCGAGGTAAGCCTGAAGATCCGTGAAAAAGCCCAGACGGCGGGGTTTTTTGTGTTGATCCTCCTGATATTCTGGGTGACCTACAATGACATCGTCAGAATCTGGGGTAACTAGGCATGGTCATCCTTGCCTTTGACACCTCATCATCGTCCTTGAGCGTGGCTCTCCTGGATGATGACCGGCTGCTGGCTGAATCCTTCCTTGACGCAGGGCGTCAGCATGGAGTGACGCTGCTGCCGGCCATAAACGACATTCTCTGCCGGAGTGGACGGTCCATCGGGGATGTCGGTCTCCTTGCCTGCACCACGGGCCCCGGCTCCTTTACCGGCCTGAGGGTCGGCGTGAGTACGGCGCGGGGACTCGCCCGGGCTCTCGGCACGCCCCTTGTGGGTGTATCGTCATTGGCCGCCCTCTCCATGAACGGTTCCGCAGCCGCGATGACTGTCTGTCCCATGTTGGACGCCGGGCGGGACGAAGTGTACACGGCCCTGTACAGGCCCGTCCCAGGTGATATGCCTCTGGTCGTGGAGCAGGAGAAAGTCATCAGGGCAGACCTTTTTTTAGATACCTTGGAAGCCGCTCATGATCCCGTGCTTTTTATCGGTAATGGAACCCTTGTCCATGCCGGGGGGATACGTGCCCGTCTCGGAGGCCGCGCATATTTCGCTGAACCGTCGGGGAATCGCATAAACGCACGGGCGGTGGGTCGTATTGCGTTGAAAAATATGCACACTGATGATAACGTGGTTTCGTTGAACGTATTACCTCGCTACCTGCGGCGTTCCTACGCGGGAATGTGACTACCCAAAGGAACCTGTGGCTCCATGAAAAGCCGATCACGCTATATCCTTCCCGAAGCCTTCGGATTCTTTACTCCCCTGGCGATTATAGCTTTCGTTACGGGATTTCTGTCGCTGTGGGTCGCCTGTGTCATCTCCTCGGCAGCCGCGCTTTTCGTTGTATGGTTCTTCAGAAACCCCGAGAGAAAGGCGCCTGAAGGATCGACAAGCCTGCTTTCACCCGCCGACGGTCGAATACTGAAAATAGAAGAAGGGGTAGCGCCGGCGAAGGGAGGCCTGGAGGGCTCCTTCACAAAAGTCAGTATATTTATGAATATCTTCAACGTCCACGTGAACCGCTCTCCCTGCCGGGGAGAGGTGAAAAAAATAACCTATTATCCGGGAAAGTTTCTGTCGGCAAACCTTGACAAAGCTTCTTCGGAGAATGAACGAAACGCGTTGCTCATTTCTATGGATGACGGACGAGAGATACTCGTAGTGCAGATCGCCGGACTTATCGCCCGGAGAATCGTGTGTTGGGTTAAGGAAGGGGAACGCCTGGACAGGGGAGAGCGATTCGGCCTTATCCGTTTCGGTTCACGCCTGGAGGTTTTCATGCCCGAAGGTACGAAGACCGCCGTATCTGTCGGCGACAAGGTTACCGCGGGAGAAACAACCATAGGATACCTGTCATGAAAAACGAGAATGTACGGGAACGGGATGGAATGAAGAAAGGCATTTATATTCTGCCGAACCTTTTTACGACGGCGAGCCTTTTTTTCGGCTTTTACGCGATTATCATTTCCATCGGTGGTAATTTTCCAAAGGCCGCTCTCCTGGTAATCGTTGCCTGCGCGATGGATGGGCTGGATGGAAAGATAGCCCGCTTCACCCATACTACAAGCCGCTTCGGTGTCGAATACGACTCACTCTCGGATTTGGTATCCTTCGGGGTTGCTCCGGCAGTGATCGCCTACCTCTGGGCCCTGGCCCCCTACGGACGCGCCGGGTGGATTATTGCTTTCCTTTTCGTGGTCTGCGGTGCCATGCGCCTTGCCAGGTTCAATGTTCAGTTGTCCATTGTTGACAGTAAGGTGTTCAACGGTCTCCCCATTCCGGCGGCGGCCCTGGTAATAGTAACGGCCGTTCTTTTCTGGGATTTCATGGGAGGAACGGGCACGTTTCACAATCTCGCCATTCCCGTGGGAACGGTGGCCCTGGCACTCCTGATGGTGAGCAGCGTCAAGTACTACAGCTTCAAGGATCTCAATTTTTTTGCCCGCAAACCTTTTGTGACCTTCGTGCTTATCGTACTGATGTTTGTTGTCATTGTCATGCAGCCACAGATCATGTTTTTCGCGATTGCCTTATCCTATGCGCTTTCAGGTCCTTCGAGGCTGGCGTACCGGGTGATCAGCAAAAAGAAGAAAGAACTGTCTGAAGAAAGAAATGAATTCGGCGGCTGAGAGATCGGAATCCGCACGGTCGATCGCTTCATGATACCCGACGACCTCATAATACGCTGAAACGTCATACCCACTCTCTGATGAAGGATGGAAAGAATGAAACACTGTAACGTTGCTGTCGTGGGCGCTACGGGCGCAGTAGGAAATGAAGTGCTCAAAATACTGGAAGAGAGGGATTTCCCGGTCGGAGAGATCAGACTTCTGGCTTCCGAACGTTCCAGGGGAAAAGAGCTGACCTTTCGAGGATCCACTATTCCCGTGGAGGTTCTTTCCGAAGATTCCTTCGAGGGTATTCATATCGGTCTGTTTTCGCCGGGCGGCGCCATCAGTGAGCGCTACGCGCCGGCGGCGGCTCGTGCGGGCTGTGTTGTCATCGACAACACAAGCGCCTTCCGAACGGTTCCCGAGATACCGCTGGTTGTTCCCGAGGTAAACAGTGAAGACATCTCCCTGTACAGAAACCGCAACATCATCGCCAACCCCAACTGCTCGACCATCCAGATGGTGGTGGCCCTCAAGCCCATTCATGATGCCGTTGGTATAAAGAGGATCGTTGTTTCCACCTATCAGGCCGTGTCCGGCACGGGCAAGGAGGCCATCGTCGAACTGGAGGAGCAGTCACGGGCCATTCTTGAGGGAAGAACACCGGAAAAGACCGTTTACCCCCACGTAATCGCCTTCAACTGCCTGCCCCACATTGACCTGTTCATGGACAACGGATACACGCGGGAGGAACTGAAGATGGTCAACGAAACCAGAAAAATACTGCATGATCCTTCTATGGCGATAACGGCGACCACCGTCAGGGTTCCCGTATTCTACGGCCATTCCGAGTCCATAAACATTGAAACCAACAAAAAAATAAGCGCCGATGAAGTCCGGGAGCTTCTCTCCACCGCGCCGGGCGTGAAGGTTGTCGACAATCCCTCCAACCTGGAATACCCCATGGCTGTTGACGCAACGGGAAGGAACGAAACCTTCGTGGGCCGCATTCGGGAAGACGAGTCCATCAAACGGGGTATCAATATGTGGGTGGTTTCCGACAATATACGCAAGGGAGCGGCATTAAACGCCGTCCAGATAGCGGAGATACTCCTGCGGGACCATATCTTGCCTGAACAATGAAAATCTGCGGAGGAACGGCAAGGGGCAAGAGCATTCTCGTGCCACGGGGAGGAACCCTGCGAACCACTACCGACCGGGTCAAGGAAGCCCTCTTCAATATCCTTGACCCGGTAAAAAATACGGCATTTCTGGACCTTTTTGCCGGAAGCGGCAACGTGGGAATCGAAGCTCTGAGCAGGGGCGCGGCACAGGTTACCTTTATCGAGAGCAATGCCCGTCATCTGGCTGTGATTCGAAAAAACCTGGAACGGTGCGGTTTCGTCAAGGGATTCTCCATCATGGGAGTATCCTTTGACAGGGGAATAGCCCTCCTCGAGAAACGACGCGAACGATTCAATACGGTATTCGCCGACCCGCCCTATGAAAAAGACCTGGTCATGCGAACTCTGGACGTTCTGGGTGAAACAAATATTTTCGCTCCCGGAGGCACAGTCGTCGTTGAGCACTCCATGAGAGAGCGTTGCGCGGACAGCGGAGCGCTTGTGCTTGAAGATGAACGGCGCTACGGTGACACGGTTCTTTCTTTTTTAAAATTTCGTGCCGGAGGAGATCACCATGAGTAAAATAGCGGTATATCCCGGTTCTTTCGATCCCGTAACCAATGGGCACATCGACATCATCAACAGAGGCTTGCGGATTTTTGACAAGATAATCATCGCAATCGGCAGCAACCCCTCAAAAACGTCTCTCTTTTCTGTGGAAGAGCGTATGGAGATGATCCGCAATCTCGTGGGTGATAACCAGCGTCTCGAAGTGGACAGCTATGAGGGGCTTCTGGTGGACTACCTCATCAATGTCAAGGCGAGTGTCATTCTGCGGGGGTTGCGGGCCCTGTCCGATTTCGAGTACGAATTTCAGCTCGCTCTCATGAACCGCAGACTGGACCGCCAGGTCGAGACGGTGTTTCTGATGACGGGATCGAAGTGGTTCTACTGTAACTCCAGGATTATAAAGGAAGCTGCCGCGCTCGGTGGTTCCGTGAGGGGCATGGTACCTGAAGAGGTGCTGCGCAGACTCAAAGAAAAATTTCCTCTTCTGCAGGATGCAAACGGTAGAAAGAGGAGATCATCCTGATGAAACTGGCGAAACGGGCAAGCAGAATCAAGCCGTCACCGACTCTGGCCATTTCGGCAAAGGCAAATGCCATGCGGGCCGAGGGCAGGGACGTTATCAGCTTCGGAGCCGGCGAGCCGGACTTCGATACGCCGGACCACATCAAGCAGGCGGCCCTCGCCGCCATGAAAGCGGGGTTTACCAAATACACTCCCGTTGGGGGTATCAATGAACTCAAGGATGCCATCACGGCGAAGCTCCTCAGGGACAACGGCCTGTCCTATACCCGGTCGAACATCTGCGTGTCCTGCGGCGCGAAGCACGCTATCTACAACCTGGCCCAGGTTCTGTTCGAACAGGGAGACGAGGTCATCATTCCCGCACCCTACTGGGTTTCCTATCCCGACATCGTGGCCCTTGCCGGCGCGACGCCCTGTATTCTTCCGACCAGCGAGAAACATCAATTCAAGATGACGCCGGAAGACCTCGAACGAGCCGTCAGCCCCAAGACCAGGGGGCTTATCCTGAACAGCCCATCCAACCCGACGGGTTCCGCTTACACCGCTGAAGAACTTCGGGCAATCGTCGCGATCGTGAAGAAACACCCCTCCATCGTTGTCATAAGCGACGATATTTACGAAAAAATTATATACGACGGGCTCTCATTCACGAATATCGCAAGCCTGGACGAAGGTCTGAAAGAGCAGACCATCGTGGTGAACGGGGTGTCCAAGTCCCATGCCATGACCGGGTGGAGAATCGGGTACGCCGCGGGCCCCGAGGCAGTCATCGCCGCAGCCACAAACGTTCAGAGCCAGAATACATCGAACCCCGCCTCGATCTCCCAGAAGGCCGCCGTGGCGGCTCTGCGGGGAGACCAGGGCCCGACGGAGCGGATGGTCGGCGAGTTTGCCGCAAGAAGGGACTACATCACCGCGGCGCTCAACGACATGCCCGGCGTCTCGTGCCTGAAACCTCAGGGGGCTTTTTATGTCTTTCCAAATGTCGCCAAGCTGTACGGCACATCCTGTGAGGGCCGCGACATAGACGGTTCGGCGGCTCTGACGGCTTTTCTTCTGGAAGTTGCCGAAATTGCCGTGGTCCCGGGCGTTGAGTTCGGAAGTGACGACCACGTCCGCCTGTCCTATGCCACTTCCATGGAGAACATAGAGCGTGGCATGGCCCGAATGAGGGAGGCGCTGGCCCGTCTGCTTCACTGAGGGTTGTCTCGTCACGGTCGTGTGGTGTGCCCGCGGTACTCCCGAACTACCCCGGACCGGGCGCCCCGGGTGCATCCCGGGCTATGAGACGGCCCCCCTGGATTTTCTGCGGAACTGAAGCTTCAGGGGAACCTTGTCAAAACCGAACTCCTCACGAAGGCGGTTTGCCAGGTATCGTTCGTAGGAAAAGTGTATGGCCGCCGGCTCCCGCGTGAAAATCACGAAGGTCGGAGGCTTGATGGATGTCTGGGCGGCATAGACAATCGAGTTTGCCTTTCCGCGATGCCTCGGCGGAGGCATCCGGCGCGTGATCCCGGCCAATGCCCTGTTCAGCAGGGCCGTGGGGACCCGCTTCGTGTACTGTTCGTACACGGTGTCAATCATGGGGAATATCCTCGGTACCCGCTGACCCGTCAGGGCCGACAGGGTGAGTATGGGGGCGAAACTTAAATACTTAAAGTTGTCCCTTATCATGGTTATGTAGGTGCCCAGTGTGGAATTGTCTTTCTCAACCAGATCCCACTTGTTGATGACGACCATGGAGGCAACCCCCCGCTCGTAGGCCAGTCCCGCAATCTTGACGTCCTGGTCCGTCACGCCTTCTGCGGCATCGACAAGAATCAGCGCCAGGTCACAACGGTTCAGTGTTTTTATCACTTCCTGTACCATGGCGGTTTCGAGCTTTCGGCTCACCCTGCTCTTTTTCCTGACACCCGCCGTGTCTATGAGGGTATATTTCCTGTCTCCCAGGTCAAAGTCAGTGTCGATGGTGTCCCGTGTCGTTCCCGGTGTGGCGTTCACGATGACGCGTTCATAGCCGAGAAGGGCGTTGACCAGGGATGACTTGCCCACGTTCGGCCGCCCGGTAACGGCGATGCGGATCCGGTGGTATTCGGGAGTCACAATCCGTTCGGACCGGGGCAGGGCTGCTGCGACGTCATCCATGAGATCACCCACGCCGAGGCCATGCTGGGCCGATATGGAGTAGATCGGTTCCACGCCGAGACGGTAGAAATCGAACGACCGCGCTTCGTGCTTCGGTCCATCAATTTTGTTGACCACGAAAAAAACAGGTTTTTCGGTCTTCCGGAGCAAGGCGGCTATCTCTTCGTCCGACGGTGTCATGCCGTCCATGCCGTCCATAAGAAATATAATCGCCTGTGCTTCGTCGACGGCCCGGGTCGTCTGCTCTCTCATCCGGGTCAACAGCCCGTTCCGTGCCAGGGGCTCGAAGCCTCCTGTATCGACGACACGGAAGGGCTTTCCGTTCCAGGAGGAATCACCGTAGTTGCGGTCTCTCGTGGCACCGGGCCGGTCAATGACAATAGCCCTTTTGGTCTCTGAAAGGCGGTTGAAGAGCGTGGACTTGCCCACGTTGGGTCTTCCGATAATTGCGACGACAGGTGTTGTCATATCAGTATCCCAGCTCCCGCAGCATGGAGGAGCTTTCATGCCAGTCTTTCTTGACCTTGACGAAAAGTTCCAGGAACACCCTGGACCCGAAGAACCGTTCCATGGCCAGGCGTGCTCCCGTTCCTATCTTTTTGAGCATACCGCCTTTTTTCCCGATGAGAATGCCCTTCTGGGACTGTTTCGCCACCAGAACGGTAGCCTGGATGCGTATCAGATTCTTTTCTTCATCGTCCTTGAAGGTGTCGATCACCACCGCCGTGGTATAGGGCAGCTCCTGGTGGGTGTTCAGCGTGATCTGTTCCCTGATCATCTCCGAGGCGAAAAACCGCTCGGACAGATCAGTCATCATATCTTCAGGGAAAAAGGGCGGCCCCTCGGGAAGATGCTTCCAGAGCTCCAAAAGCAGAGTGTCCACGTTGCATCCCGTCACTGCCGAAAGGGGTATGATGGTTTCAAAGGGATGGAGATTTTTCATACGGTCGATTAAGGGAAGGAGGTCTTCCCCGGCAATCCGGTCTATCTTGTTTATGATCAGAAAGACCGGTGTCGAAGTATCCGAAAGAGCCTCGAGGACAAGGCTGTCGTCCGGGGAGGTCCTCCGTGCCGTCTCGACCATAAAGAGAATGATGTCAACCCCTGTAAGAACCTTTAACGCCGTGGATACCAGGGATCGCCCCAAGGGCGTTTTTGCCCGGTGTATGCCCGGCGTGTCTATGAAGACGCACTGACCCTCGGGGGCGTTTTTTATTCCCGTGATCCGGTTTCTCGTTGTCTGGGGTTTGCGGGAGGTAATGGCGATTCTCTCTCCGATTATCGTGTTGAGCAACGTTGACTTTCCCACGTTCGGACGTCCCGCGATAGCCACAAATCCTGATTTAAACAAGGACAGCCTCCTGTACCCGCGGAGCGCTCATGGCGCCCCGTCGACTGATAGTCCTATCAGAATATGCCTGTTTTGACATCAGCAAATCGATTGTTGAATCATTTCGGCAAGCTCATCACCGCGGGAGGCGACGGAAAGGGTCTCGTTGAAGGTTCCGGCGACCAGCCTCAGACTGCCCGGGGCAAGGTGGTTGTCCTCGAGAATCGACAGACGGGACCTTCCCAGGTGATGATTGAGATAATCAACGGTGCTGTTGCGCGGTCCCCGAAACCGCGAAGTGTCCGACGGCGACAGGAAGAATCGAAGCTCGCCCGCCTTCGACGGAACCCGGTTGAGGAGCAGGAGGGCAAGATTCTTGAAGACAGTCGCGTCTACCAGCGAGCGCAGGGAGGGGTGAAAGGGACCGGCGAGGACAGCATTTTCCTGAAGCATTTCTTCAGTTACCTGGAGACCGATCCGGATGACGGGAATCCGGGCGGCGGTGAAGCGCGCCAGGGCGACAGCACAGAGATTGACGGCCTCATCGAGCGATAGCGGCCGATACCGACCCTCCCCGTAAAGACGGGCCAGGGCGGTATCCCGGAAGACGATGGTGGGGTGGATCCGGACCGTCCGGGGAGACAGGTCAATGGTTTGTTCAACGGTCCGGATGAAACCTTCCGCCGTGTCTCCGGGAAGACCTGCCATCAGATGGACACCTGTCTCAAATCCCTCCCGCGCGAGAAGTCCCACGGCCCGTCGGGCGTCCTCGCCGGTATGGCCGCGGTTCGATCGCGCAAGAACCTCGTCGTCGAAAGATTGCACGCCGACTTCAATGGTTCGTACCTGCCGGGAAAAAAGATACCGCAGGGTGCCGTTATCCAGGTGGTCGGGCCGCGTGGACAGGCGCAACGAATGAATCTTTCCTGTTTCAATGTAGGGGAGGGTGAAACCCAGCAGTTCTTCCTGCTCATCCCGGCCAAGACCGGTAAAATTGCCCCCGTAGAAGGCGATCTGTCTTTTCTGGTAGCGGTCTTTTGCCGTTGCAAGACAGGCCTCCACGGTCCGTGTAAAGGAGTCGACGGTGATGTCCGGCGTATAATTTCCGGCGGTGATGCTCTCATTGCAGAAAATACACCGGTTTGGACAGCCGCGATTCATGATGAAAATTGGAATGATGAGGCGTTTCATGGTGATTCACCATCGTTCCGCGCCAGGATAACGTCGAGAGCCCGACGGGCGGCCTGCTGTTCGGCCTCTTTCTTGCTCTTTCCGGAGCCGGCGGCCCTGACAGTCCTCTCGATGTCTACTTCCACCTCAAAGGTTTTGTCGTGGTCCGGTCCCCGGGTTCCGCGGATCCGGTAGGATGGTATGGATTGAAACAATTCGTGGGACAGTTCCTGAAGGCGGGACTTGTAGTCGTGGTAAAGCCTCTCGTTTTCCAGGTCGTCCAGCAGGGGTTCAAAGGTCTTCTTAATGAACTTTTGAGCGGCTTCGTAACCGCCGTCACCAAAGATCGCGGCCATAACAGCTTCCAGGGCGTTCGCCAGGAGGGATTCCTTTTCCCGTCCGCCGGAGGCCTCCTCTCCCCGGCCCAGCAGAAGAAAATCACCGATTCCGTAAGAGACAGCCAGCCGTGACAGTGCCTGATCGGTTACCAGGGATGCCCGAACCTTTGTCAGCATGCCTTCGCTGAAGTTTGGGAAACGGCTGTAGAGCAGTTCGCTGACTGCGAGCTGCAGCACGGCGTCGCCCAGGAATTCCTGACGCTCATTGTCATCAATACGTCCGGAGCCCTGGTTCTCATTGACATAGGAGCGGTGAGTCAGAGCGCTTTTCAGGAGAGAGATGTCCCTGAACCTGTAGCCGATGCACCGTTCCAGAACGGTCAGGGGCTCTTTAGGCACTTCAGGCATGACGGGCCACCCTTCCCGTGAGCATGGTTCCCCGTTGGGACTCCAGAGTTACCATGACGATAGTATTGATTATCGATGATGTACCATCCATCACAAGAACCGGTATATAGGTGTCGGAAAACCCTCGCAGCAGGCCTGTTCCGTCATGACGTCCACTCTCCACGAGAACGGAAACCTCCCTGCCCAGGAAACGCCGCCCGTACTCCTCTCTTTTTTTCAGTCCCAGTTCACGCAGAATACGAGCGCGTTCTTTCTTGACGGATTCCTTCAGGTGGCTCCCCATTCCGGCCGCTTTCGTCCCCGGCCGCGACGACCAGGGGAATACGTGAAAATAGGCGGCAGGCAGGGATGCGACAAACTCGAGGGTGGCCTCAAACTCCTTCTCTCCTTCGCCGGGGAATCCTGTCATTATATCAATGCCCACGGCCGCTTCGGGAGAAGCGTCGAAAATCTTCGAAAGGAGATCCCTGTAGTCTGCCGTAGTGTAGTTCCGGCTCATCAGTGACAGGATGCGGTCGTGACCGCTCTGGAGGGGAATGTGAAGGTGCCGGCAGAGGCGGCTGGAACGGCGAAAAAGCGCCAGAAGATCGTTTGTTACATCCTTCGGTTCTATTGAACTGAGACGGATTCTTTCAATCGATGTTTCATTTTCGATGCGGCGCACCAGTCTCGCCAGGGTCGTCGCTTCCGCCAGGTCATGACCGTAATGACCGAGGTGTATGCCCGTGAGAACGATCTCCCGGTAGCCCGAGTCGACAAAACGCCTGATTTCTTCGATAACGCCGGTTTCCTTCCTGCTCCTGCTGGGGCCACGCGCCCTGGGAATGATACAGTAGCTGCAGTCGGCATTGCAACCGTCCTGAATCTTGACGTAGCCCCTGGTCTGGCCTGGAATCCGCGACAGCGGAAGACATGAGAAAGGCTGGTGGTCCTTCATGTCCGTTACAACGATCGTTCCCGCCGGCAATCGTTCGGACGTGAGCAGCGACGGAAGGGCGTCTTTCATGGCCGTTCCCGCCACGAGGGTCACGCCGTCAAGCCCCCTGAAGGTTTCCGGGGCGACCTGGGCATAACAGCCCGTCACCACGATAGAGGCCGACGGATTGAGACGGTGGGCCCGTCGAACGAGTTGCCGCGACTGGTAATCCGTTTTCTGTGTCACCGAACAGGTATTGACGATGTAGATGTCCGCCTGACCCGTAAAGGGAACGATTTCGTGGCCTGATCCTGACAGTTTTTCGGCTATTCCCGCCGATTCATAGTGATTGACCTTGCAGCCCAGGGTTGCCAGGGCGATTCTCATTACGCGTCCCATCTCTCTGTCGGTTTTTCATACCGTGTCATAGCGTGGATTCCTAACCCTTGTCCCGGATGTTTGTCAATTAAAATGCCGAAAATGGATATTTCAACCGGGCCGACGGCGGAGTACAAGGTGACCGGACAGGGGGTGAACAAGCAGGAGTCGGGAAGATGCCGCGTCTCTATCGGGAGAACGGGGTTCCCGCCTTCGGGAATCCGAAGAGAGCCTTCCGGTCTCCGGGGGAAGAGGAGAAAAATGCTTTTCGCAGGGAAAGTCCTTCCGGAGGCGTCCCCGGACAAGCTCAGGCCGCAAGCCTTTTCGGGCCGGTGATTTGAGAGGCTAAACGGCCGGGCCTATTTGAGGTCTTTCTTTTGCACCCACTGGCGGTTCTGATCCTGCAGAAAGTGGTTGTCTTCGGCCAGGCGGTACATCCGTATGCGATTCTGCAGGGCTACTTCCTCGAGCGGAGTCGATGTCTCCGCGGCAATGATGCGGAAGAGAGCTACGCGGTCACTGTTTTCTCCCTCGGCGGCGGCCTTTGCGCCGGCCGGGGCAGCGGGGTTGACCACGCCGACGAGACCGTTCCAGGCCTCACCGATAAAACCATTGTTTTTGGCCTCCAGCAACGCGGGGTATCTACCTTTCATGGAATTGACGATGCTGTCCCTGTTTTGGGCCTGCGGGGCCGGCACCAGGGATACCATGAGGGCCAAGACAAACAACAGGGTGAGAAGCACAATTCTTTTCATTCGGGACATACCTTTCGTGTCTTAACGTTAAACAATTGTCATTGTTTCAGCATTTCAAGTTCTTCCCGGGTAAAAATATCATCCAGTCCGCCCTGAAAACTGAGGGCTTCATCAAGGGCCCGCTGCACCTTGAGATTAATGTCCACGGTGACAAAAATAGGGGCGATTTCAACGCGGTGGGTGGTGTCAGCCGTTACGTGATGCCTCGTGCAGGCCAATGGCGCCAAGGCCATTGCCGCTATCAGCAGTGCCGGGATTATCCTCATTGCCTCTCCTGTAGTGAAGGTGGTTGATGTTGGTCTGCCCAACCTGGTCAGGCTTCATTATTTCGCCCTTTTATCGAAAGTCAAGCAATTCTTCCAGTGTCCGGTCGACTGATTCCCGGCTGCTCAGGGTAAAACCGAGGACCCTGTTGATAATCTCGTCAAGATCATTTACGTTCAGAACGAGACTGCCGATTTCCTGGGGCGGATCGCCCGTCATTCCTTTACCCCGCACCTCAATGCGCGCGGCCGTTTCCTGCCCCTTCTTTTTGAGGTCCATCGTAAGATAGGTGTACTCAAAGTCCTTCAGCGCCTCTTCCATGCGCCGGGCAACCAGGGAAAGATGGGGGTGACCGGCCATGGCCTCATTGATGTGGAACATGATTGTCCGCAGCCACTGCTCATCGTGGATACCCACCCGCCCCGTGCCGGGTACGGAATAAACATACCCCCGCTCGAATGTGAGCCGTCCCCTTTCATAGGTCAGGGGAAGCCTTCCGTAGATCAGGCCGCTTCCGGCAACCTTTCCCTCCGTCAGTCGGGAGAGCAGGGCTATGATGTCGATGTCTTCAAGCAGAACCTCCAGATTTAACCGCTTGCTTTCAAGATCGACCCGTGCCGCCCGCAGGGCGATGGAGCCGCCCTGCGGGATGTTCCAGGCAGATCGCTCAAGAAAAAGACGGTCACGGTTCTCGACCCTGAAGGCAAGGGAACCCTGTTCCAGATCAAAGGCCCCGAGGCGCAGCCTGTCGACGGTACATACCTGGTTTCCTGGTGTGTTCAAGGGGTCCAGACTTGTGAATGTCACGGTTCCGGCCAGGCCTTCCACAGTAAGATCCTTTGAACGGCTGCGAATATTCAGGTTCCTCAGCGATAATTTCAGACGGGGCTTCACGTGCGGGTCCGGGAGGTCCAGGAGGAATTCCCCACGGACCTGACCCGTGATGTCCACATCGCCCAGTCCCGGTACCAGATGGGACAGGTCTTTTTGATCGGGCAGGTCGCACCAGTCCATGCTGCCCGTAAAGCTTCCCGCGAGCGTTCCTCCCTCCACGGCAAGGTCGGTGCTGAAAATAAGGGGGGAAGGAGAAAGAAGGAGCCAGGAACCATCCAGGCGCAGTTTCCCGTCGTACAGAGCGATCTGCCCCGCCGGGCCCGGCCGGTCGATCCCGGCGAAGCTGACCTGACCGAGTGTAAAGTGTCCGGGCTGGGGAGGTTCCTCTCCCATCGCGAGGGGAACACGCAGCGAAATACCTCCTATTCGGACAGGAATCGACGGAATGTCCAACGTTCCCCCCTCAAGGCCGATAAGGGCTGAGAAACCCTCAAGACCGTCCCCTCCCAGGGTCGCCCGGCCCTCCAGGGAGGCCTGGCCGAAATGAATGCTTTTGTCACCCATGCGCAACCGGAGGGGGTTTTTCGATACCGCCGTGGTGGTGATGTCAACCTCGACCCGGGGCCACGGAGCCGGTTTCGAATGGATATCGCCCCGGGCATGAAAGGAAATGTCGCCGTCTGTGGAAACCATGCCGTTTGAATGGAAAAGAACCAGTTCTTCGGGTATCGTCCCCTCGAGGACCCAATCAACGTGCCCTCCCATGGGAGCCTTTTTATTCAGGAGGCTCGCCGGCGGTGAATGGTTGCTTTCGGCGGTGATCACCGCCCGGAGAGGTTTTTCAAGGCGCGCCGAAAGATGTGTGCGGGTTCCGCCGCCATCCTGGGTCAGGGTGAGGAAGGGCAATTCCCATTCCATGAAGCGCAGTCCCTCGAGGCTCACTCCGCCTTCAAGATTTGTGAGCGCCAGGTTTTCATCGATGTCAGACCCGGCCGCGATGAATCCCTCGTCCAGGCGTACCCGCAGAGCGGACGTATCGAGTGTCAGCCCTTTCACCAGGGCGGTGGCCGAGACGGTACCCAGTCCGGACGACCCGGCTTCCCGGTGCCAGTCAGCCCTGATGTCCAGCAAGCCCGACAGGGAAGGGCCGCTTTGACCCGCCGGCGGTACGGTCACTGCTTTCCCGGTCCGGTTGGAGACCCTGATTCCAAAACGCGCCTCCCCCGTTTCAAGATTGCCCCGGCCGTGGATGGTGAAAGGAATTCCCAGGGGTTCGCACAGGGCGGTCATCATCATTCCGTCCCGGGAGCGCGATTCAAGACGGCCTGAAAAGGGTACATTCAGGGACCATCCCCCGAAGTCGATGACGACCGCTGATGAAGTGATTTCGAGAAAGCCGAACGGAAGGGCCACAGGCCCTGCCGCCGACGGAAGACCTTTGCCGGAGGGTGGAAAAGCCGCATCGGCACCGTCGTCGCGTACCGTTATCCGCCAGGTGAGGCCGCTTGCCAGAATCCGGTCAACGGTGCCTTTCATGAGGCCTGAGGGAGAAAAACGGATCGCCAGAAAATCGAGGCTGATGCGTCCGTTCTGCGCTTTCAGCCCGCTCATGACGATACCCCGCGGCGAAATGGACTCCACCCGCACTTCGGGGTTTTCTATCCCCGCTCGCTCCATGTAGCGGATCAGCACTGATTCGGCAAGAATCGGCGCTCCCCAGGTGAGCGCCAGGAGAACGATGGACAGGACGGCAACAAGACAGAAGAGGATGCCTGTGAATCGACGGGGAAACGCAAAGGATGGAGCCCTGTCGCGGTTGTCTTCGTTCACTGTCCGCTCCACATCATCCGTCATTACAAGCCGAATGCCCGCAGGCCGGCACACGGCGGCAGGCTCCGGTATGAGGTGCCTGTGATCCCGTCGTGACCGGAGACTTCCCCCTGACGGGGCAACCGAATATCATGAAGAGCCATGGATGCTGCGCTCCTCCACACCGGGGCCGGGGCGGGACATTTTACGTTGCGCCCCCCACTGGGCATGGTGTATGGGAATGATGCCCACGGGGTAATCCGGTCCGGAATTATGTGGGCATCATAGCTGAATGCATCGGATATATCAAACAACCGGAGAAACGCCAGTGAGGTGTATTATGTTTACCAGAGGCAGCCGGAAGGGGTACCGGGAGATGCTTCCGGGAATCGAACTGAAACCGATGACTCACGGCAACGCGATGCTGCTGGGTGAGTTCAGGTTGAAAAAGGGTTCCCGCATCCCGTCCCATCGCCACGTGTACGAACAGATCGGGTACCTGGTTTCAGGAGGAATGCGGTTTATACTCGAGGATGGGATTTTCGACGCCGAACCGGGGGATAGCTGGTGCATCACGGCAGACTGTGAACATGCCGCTGAAGTCATGGAAGACTCCGTTGTGGTCGAAGTCTTTTCCCCGGTCCGGGAAGACTATCTGTTCTAAGAGGCGCGGGGGAGGGCGGCCCTGCACCGGTCAGCGGCGTTCTTCGTAGTAACGGCGGGCCTCGGGCAGAAGTGATCTGATGGTTCGTACGCGCTGTTCGTCTGTCGGATGGGTGCTCAAGAAAACCGGCGGAGCCGTCCCCTTTTTTTCGGCGGATAGCCGTTCCCAGAACGTGAGAGCCTGGGCCGGATCATAGCCTGCCATGGCCATGAAAATGAGTCCCAGGCGATCGGCTTCCCGTTCCTGCAGTCGGCTGTAGGGAAGAATAAAGCCGATCTGGGCGCCGAGGCCGAAGGCCATCATCCAGAGTTCCTGTGTCGCCCGAGGGTGGTCGGCAAGGGCTGCGGACAGGGCCATGCCGCCCATCTGGACCATCAGGAGGTGGCTCATCCGCTCCCCCCCGTGACCTGCTACGGCATGACCGATTTCATGGCCGATGACAACGGCAAGTCCGTTTTCATCTCCAGCAACGGGAAGCATGCCCGTGTACACGGCTATCTTGCCGCCGGGCATTGCCCAGGCGTTGATGTCATCGCTTTCTATGAGGTTGAATTCCCAATCATAATTGCTCAATTCCCGCGACATTCCCCGTTGCGTGTGATAGCGCTCAACCGCCCGTTGTATGTTCCCTCCCACCTCCCGTACCACGGCGGTCTTTTCTGCATCGGTACTCACCGTGCTTTCCTGCAGAAAGGCGCCGTACTGCTGCCTGCTCATGGAGAGCATCGTCGTGGCGGGAACCAGGCTGAGCTGCTTGCGCCCCGTGACGGGCACGGTGGCACAGGCGCACGCCACCAGGAGAACAGCCGCGAACACGAGAAGCCGAAAAAGATTTTTTTTCATTGTATCCGTTGTTTCCTTCATGGTGTCCGCCCTGTCGCAGTTCATACACCAAGAGGATCATTACCGCAAGAGCGGGAGGGACCGCGCCCGGCTCAGCGGTCAAGACGCCGGAAATATTCAGCGCGGCACTCCTCTTCCAGACTGAGCATGCGCTGGAAAGCCTCGTTAAAATCGTCCATGCCCGTCGTGAAGGTTCCATGTCCGTAGACAAGGGTGGCTCCATGGCGTATCAGGGCCGCCGGCACAGTCTTGTCGATGCCGAAGGGCCCCCGTCCCACCTCACCGGGAAGGATGGGAATATCGCCGAAGAAACGCTCCCGGGGGCATCTCCGGTGACAGTCTCCGCGGAAGTCGCAGTCATCGACGGCGCAATCCATTGAAATAATGACCGAGAAGCGGGGATGACCGTGGAGGATTGCCTTCATCTTCGTAGATCGGACGATCTCCAGGTGGAGCGACAGTTCGCTCGATGCGGTCAACCCGGCACAGGATGACCCGTCCAGGGGACAGGGATCGATGCAGCCCTGCAACTCATCGAGGGAACTCCCTGTCTGGCTTATGTAGAGCACATCACCCAGGCGGTAGGACAGGTTGCCGAAACAGGAATCGACGAGGTCATGGGAAACAACGGTTCGACCGGCTTCTTCCAGCGCCCTGCAGGCGTCCTGTGGGGTGGCGAAAGGTCCCGTGGCCAGCTTCTCGGTACCGTCGTCGACCGGGCCGGGGTCGCCGGCCATACCCGCGACTGAGTTCAGTGCCCTCAGGGCTTTCTTCGTCAGCCTTCCGCGACGCCGCATGGAGAGCATTTCAGAAAAGAATGTAACGAAGCAGGCGAAACAGACGGAACTGAACGTCACGAAGGCCTGTTCCGGGCTGACGGTACCCGTGGTGACGATGCCCCAGCCGGGGACGATGGCACAGTTTCTCCCTTTCAAAAGGGGAACCAGGTCGGCATCACTGAAGCTGCCGGCCAGGGGAATATCATGGAGAAACGTCCGTGTTTCGGAGTCTTCCGGGTAGATGGCGTTGCCGGAGGTTTCGCAGAGATAGTCGATGATTGTCCTCCAGGGTTCCCGGGGCATCGAAAAAAGCAGGGCGGTGATGCCGAGTTCCCGGAACAGCTTCTCCAGGACGGTGCTCGTGCCGTCCTCCCTGTTCCAGACAAGTTCGGCGTCCATGGCGCCCAGGATCGGTTCTCCTTCATGAGAGAGCCCCCGGGTAACGAGCTTGCGCTCGTATTTTCGAATCATTGCTTCCATGAGAGTCCCAACTCCCCCGCTTTTTTGGCTGTGGGCAATCCCGACTCGTCAAGGCCGCGGATGATATAGTAGTTCGAGCGGGCCTGAAGAAAGGCCTGACGGTCCAGGGGAGGGATGGTTATGTCCCTGACGGGGGATCCCTGCTCGCGGAAAAATCTTTCCGGAAGATCGTCATCCTCGACGGTAAAGCCGTTGCGGGCGTTCATGATACGTTCCCGGTAGCATATCCGTTCTCCCGCAGTCAGCAGGTCCTGCGCGGTCAGATCCAGGCCTGTCACCGCCCTGAATGCCCGGGAATATTCCACAAGTGTGGCGCTGAAGAACACAAAACGACAGGCCGTGAGGGAATCGACGGCGGCGTTTTGGTCTTCCGACAGTTTTATGACGCGGGCCTTGCCGCTGAAGCTGAAACGGTCCGTTGCCACCGGTTTACGAAGAATCTCATGAGCCACAGGGTAGGCCCGCAGGTGGCAGCCTCCCCGGGTCGATACCGCATAGGCGAGGGCCATACCGACGGCCCCCCGGGGGTCATAGGCGGGCAGTTCCTGCATCTTCACGGACATGGAGGATTCGGGTCTGCCCTTTCGAGAGGCATAGCGTTTCGAACCGCTGCTCAGTTCTGCGCCGATTCCGCGGCCGGTACCGATATCACGAACAAGGCCCAGAATATCCTCAGGGGCGAGTTTCCGGTCTTCAATCTCGGCGTAACAGGCCAGGGTAGCCGCCGTGGATATGGTGTCCATGCCCAGTTCGTTGCAGAGACGGTTTGCCTCAACGACCGAAGCCAGGTCGCTGTTGCCCAGAAGAGCGCTGAAATGCGAAAGTGTTTCGAACTCCGGCAGGGCCTCGCCGCGGGAGGACACCTTTTTACATCCGATATGGCATCCCCGGCAGGCCGCTGTGCGGGGAGAATAGGCGTTCCTGACGGCAAAGGCGTTCAGCTCCGGGGCCGGAGGGAAGAATGTCTCGGTAAAATTGTTCGTGGGCATTATGGCCCGGGCGTGCATGAGATCGTAGAGCGCGGGCGTCCCGAAAGAGCCTATTCCCAACTCGCCCATAAGGGCCGGCGAGGCGGCAACAAGGCGATGGATGTCCTCACAGGCGCGTTTCAACTCGGCCCGGTCATGGATGTCCGTGCGGCTTTCTCCTCTAACGGTGATGTATTTGATGTTCTTGGCGGCAAAGCACAGGCCGATGCCGTTCCGACCAGCCGCGTAATGGCCATCGATGATTGCACTGGCGAAACGAACGCCTTTTTCAGCGGCGGGTCCCAAGGCAAGAACCGAACCCCTGTGACGCAGCCGGGCGGTGATATCTCCCGTGGCGAGGCCCGCCAGGTGTCCCGCGTCGGTGAAGGTCACCTCACCGTTATCGATCTCAATTCCTGTGAGGTCGTTACCCTTACCGGTAATAATGATGCCGTCCCAGCCGGCCCTCTTGATCATGGTTCCCAGGGAGCCTCCCACCGAAGCGTCAGCCATGGTCCCCGTGAGGGGAGACCGCGACATGATCGTCATCCGTCCTGATGTGGGGGATGGCGTATCGACCAGGGGACCGGTGAATAGAAGAATCGGCATGGCGGGATCATCCCAGGGAAGGGTACACCGGTCTTCCAGGAAAAATCCCGCGAGGCCGCGACCGCCGATGCAGTGCTGCAACAGCTCGGCATCGGGAACTTCCCGAGAAACTGCCCTCGATGACAGGTCGATGTTCAGAATGGCGCCGCGCCAGCCCGGCATATCGTGTCCGTTCCTGTTTCCTGAAGAATACACTTCAGCTTGTAATGCACGGGCGCTTTTTTTTCAAGGCGGCACCGTTTCTATCAGATATGCTTGTAATCGCGGTTCCTTTGATATACATTCTCCCGTATCCGAGTACTGTCGGCCTGGAGAAGGAGTCCGCCCGTGGAAGCCCTGACGCGATATCTCGCAGACAACCCCGTCATCGCGGGACTCATCGTTCTCTCGGCGATCGTCGTCCTCTATTTTCTGATGAAGAAGATCCTGAAATACGCCCTTATCTCCCTTGCCGTGTTTGTCATCCTCATGGGGTATTCCTATTACAGGGCCCCGGAGGAATTTCCAGACCGTGTAAAAACCAATATTTCGGAGATTCGTGAACGAAGCGGCGATGTGTTCGATAAAGGACGTGAAGCGCTTGACAGGGGGAAGGGCGTCACCGGGATGGTGGAACGGATGATCGAGAAGGGAAAAGAGTTGCTGTCCGGTTCCCATGGCGAGTAACAACAGATGTTCAGATAAGATTGATGACCATGGCCCGGGCAGGGCAGGCCTTGACGCAGACGGAACAGCCACTGCATTTGGCCGGATCAAAAAGAGTTTTCATGGAAACCGGATCCTGGTGAAGGGCACCGGTGGAACAGAACGCCCGGCAGGCCCCACAGTGGACACAGCGCTCCTCATTGTGGGTTACACTCTTTGAAAGCAGTTCAACCTTGAGTCCTGATTCTTTCAGGAAGGCAATGCCCCGGTAAAAGTCATCCTTCTTGCCGGAGAGATCCAGGGCCAGGACGCCCTCCCGTTTGGGCAGGACCCGGGCATGGAGAATGTTAAAATCGAGATCGAAATCTCTGGCAAGACGGCACACCAGCGGCTTGTCGACAATGTCGGCCGTGTAGCGGATGACGATCTTCTGAGAATAGTGTTCTTCCACGGAATGCTGTTCCTCTCCCGACCTAACCATTTGACCTTCCTGGTTAATCTTCATAGCACAAGAGACGGTCCCAATCCAGTAGTTTGAACCGGCTTCTTAAGGAATGGTCATCGTCGATCACATTGTATTCGAGATTCCTGAACCGGTCCGCGGCGATCTTCCGAACAGGCTCGATGAGGACCACGTCGTCATTGCTTCCGTGATACACCACCACGGGGAAGTCCAGAGGCCCGCGGCACTGTTCCCTGAACTCATCCAGGGCGAGTGCCGGCGCAAGCAGAATCAGCTTGTGGATCGCCTGGGGGTTTGCGCAAGCATACAGGGCAGCCATGAGACCGCCATAGCTGGAACCCACCAGTACCAGACCCTTTTTCCCCGCAAGGAGAGACCGAAGCGCGCCCATTCTCTCCTCGAGACTTCCCCTGTAATCCCGGATAATCATGCCGGGGTATCGTTCCTTGAAGAATACCCCTTTCGTTCCGCCGCCTGAACTTTCAAGTCCGTGAATAAACACCCGTGTCAGGCCGTCTTCGTTCATCATTTTCTTCGTCCTTGTGGCTTTTGTCCCGCTGATCATCAGGGGGAGGGGACGCTCCCCGGAGAACCTTTTACTATTGCCGATGGCATATTGCAAGAAATCACTGTGTCAGCCATCGGCGCCGGACGGCAATGAGATTGATCTTTCAGTGACACATGTGCTAGATGAATGCCCTATCGTTATTCACTGAGACGGAGAATCCCATGACCACGTTGTGGCCTTTCAGAGCGTTGAGACCGGTACCGGACCGTGCCTCCGGAGTGGCTTCCGATGCCTATGATGTTATGAGCCGTGAAGAGGCCCGGCTCATCGCGGGGGCGAACCCCCTCAGCTTTCTCAAGATTGAGAGGTCTGAGATCAATCTTCCCGATGCCATAGACCCGCCCGACCCCCGGGTGTACCAGTCCGCCTGTGATGCGCTGCAGGCGATGGTGCGGGAGGGCGTCATGATACAGGATGAGACTCCCTGTTTCTACCTGTACCGCCAGCAGGCGGACAGCCATGTCCAGACCGGCATCGTGGCCTGCTTTGAATCCGAAGACTACCGTTCCGGAAGAATCAAGCGCCATGAGCTTACCAGGTCGGATAAGGAAACAGACCGGACCCGGCACATCGACCGGCTGAACGCGCAGACGGGACCGGTATTTCTTGCATACCGCGACAACGGCTCTGTTGACTCCATCATTGACGGGATCACGTCCCGGCAACAGCCCGAGTATGCCTTCCGGGCCGATGACCGGACCTTCCACTCCGCGTGGATTGTGCGGGACGCACGAACCATGGACCGTATCGCCGATGCCTTCGAGAAAATCGATTCTTTGTACATAGCCGACGGCCACCATCGGGCGGCAGCGGCAAACCGCGTGGCCGAAATCCGGAGGCAGGCGAATCCGGCCCACACAGGAGCGGAAGAATACAACCGCATCATGGCGGTCTTGTTTTCCCACAGACAGTTGCGCATTCTTCCCTACAACCGCGTCGTCCGCGATCTCGCGGGCATGGGGAAAGAGGCATTTCTCGACCGTCTGTCCGACCGGTTTCTGCTGGAACCGCTGGAGAGAAACGCCCCCGCTCCGGAGCGGGGTGTCTTCGGCATGTATCTGGGAGGACAGTGGTTCCGCCTGTCCCCGACAGGTGAAGGGTGCGGGAATAATGACATTGTGTCCTCTCTCGACGTGTCCGTTCTGCAGGACCGGTTGATTGCCCCCATACTGGGCGTAACCGATATGAGGGGTGACGAACGGATCGATTTTGTCGGCGGCATCAGAGGAACCGGAGAACTGGAGCGCCTTGTCGACGCGGACCTCTACGCAGTCGCTTTTTCACTCTACCCGACGGATATGGACTCGCTCATGGCTGTGTCCGACAAGGGACAGATCATGCCGCCGAAGTCAACCTGGTTCGAGCCGAAGCTGAAAAGCGGCCTCTTTGTTCACCTGCTGGATTAGGCTCTGAAGAGTACGGGTCCCCTCACAGCGATGGACTCTGCCTGTCATGTATGACGAACCTCCCTTCAACCTCATGGTTCTTCTGGGACCGACGGCGTCGGGCAAAACAGCTCTGGCCGTCAGGCTCGCCCGGCACATCGAGGCCCTGCACGGAACGACCGTTGAAATCATCTCGGCCGATTCCCGGCAGGTTTACTGCGGCATGGATCTCGGGACAGGAAAGGACCTGGAGCAGTTCACCGGGGGAGGCACACCGGTTCACTGTCATATGATCGACATCGTTGATCCTCACCATGAATTCAACCTTTTCGAATTTCAGCAGGCATTCTACCGGGTTTTCTCGGACATCAAAAACCGCGGGGCCTTCCCCCTTATGGTGGGAGGAACGGGCCTGTATATCGAGGCTGTGACGAAAGGCTACGATCTTCCCGCCGCCTTTGATTCAGAGGGGCTGAAGCGTCTCGATGAGCTTCCGGACCGGGATCTCCGGAGCCTGAGACGACGGTATCTTGAGCTCAGAGGAACGCCCCACAATACAACCGATGTCCTAGATGCGACCAGGCTCGCCCGGGCCATCATTATCGAGGAAAAACGCAGGGAGTCAGCCGAGGCCGACCGAGCCCCGAAGCCCTGCGTCATTCCGTGCGTGATCGGCATACGAGTGGAACGAAGCCGGTTACGGGACCTGATCCGGAGACGTCTGCTGGAGCGCATAGAGAAGGGGATGATAGACGAAGTCAGGGACCTGCACGCCGCGGGGCTGAGCTGGCAGCGTCTTGACTCTTTCGGTCTTGAATATCGATACATCGCCCGACACCTTCGGGGGGAACTCTCGCGGGAAAAAATGATCGAAATTCTCGCCATCCGCATCGGTCAGTTTGCCAAACGGCAGGAGACCTGGTTCCGGCGGATGGAACGGAGGGGTACCGTAATTCACTGGATAGACCGGGGTGACTTCGATAGCCTGAGAAGCCTGGTCGATGCCCAGGGGGGCCACAGCCTATGGCGGAGGGAATAAACACGTACTTGAGCAGGTACGGCTGTGACTGCCGATGGAGCCTTTCAGGGGCACAGCCCACGACAGTCCGCGCGGCCGTCGTGATTCCCGTCCTTGCCGAGTCGGCCCATCTTTTCAGAACTCTGGAGAGCATTGCGCAAAATGACGCGCGGAGCCTGGCTGAAACCATGGTGATCTGCGTCGTCAATAACGGTCTTCCCGGTATCGCCAGGCCCCGTGACCGGAAAGACAACGAAAAAACCCTTGCCGTCCTGCGGCGCCTGGTGATGGAAAAGACGCATCCCGGGGCCGCCGGCGGCCTATCAATCGGCTATGTCGATGCCTCGTCGCCGGGCAGGGAACTTCCTGTGGGAGGTGGCGGTGTCGGCCTGGCCCGGAAAATCGGCATGGACCGGGCCCTTGAACTGTTCGATCACCGGAGTGTCTCGCCGAGCATACTTCTCTGCCTTGACGCTGACACCATCGTCGAGAACAACTGGATTTCAGCGGTGCGGAAAAACTTTGAAACACGAAATCTCACGGCGGCGGCCGTGGAATTTCTTCACCAGCCTGGGGAGAATGACGAGGATGATGATGCGATTTGTCTGTATGAAACATTCATACGATACTACCGGCTTGGACTGGAATATGCCTGTTCGCCCTACGCCTGGCATGCCATCGGCTCAACCATTGCCGTCACCGCCGGCGGATACGCGGCCGTGCGGGGCATGAGCAGGCGTGAGGCGGGGGAAGATTTTCACTTCCTCAACAAGGTCACGAAGATCGGTGCCATCGGTCTGGTAACCAACACCCGGGTCTATCCTTCGGCCAGGAGATCTCAGCGTGTTCCATTCGGCACGGGACGGACGATTTCCCGATACGCGTCTCACGGAGGACGTCTCGGGACCGCCTGGGACCCTGAAGTGTTCCGGATTTTGAAGGACTGGATAGCCTGTCTCGGAGAGCAGGCGGCTTCCGATACCGGGACAATTCTGGAACGGGCGCGCCACATTCACGTCCTGCTTCCGGATTTTCTGCGCAGGGAAGGATTTCACAGGGTGTGGCCCCGGCTGCTCGAAAATGCCGGGAGGAAAGGCGTAACGGAAAAACAGTACTCGGGATGGTTTGACGCTCTCAAGACCTATAAGATGATCAGGTACATGAGCGTTCAGGCCTTCAAGCCTCTACCGCTCTACGAGGCGCTGAGAAGAATCATCGCCGTGAGCGGGAGAAACGTTTCGACGTTGAGCGGGTTCCTTCCACCGATGCCGGACAGAACCTCCCGCCGGCTCATTCTCGAAGAGCTGACATGCCCGTCTCTTTGCACCGCAACCGCGTCCGGCCGCTCTTCCCGGCCGCCTGTCCCGGGGCCGCTCGACGGCACCCCGTCCGCGGGGAATTAACCATTGCCGACCCTTTCTCATTCGTGCTATAGCATATTGGATACGGTAAGTGTAATGATGCGAAGTGCCTGATGACAGTAAAGAGACGTACAACAAAGCCTGTTTTCATCGGTGCGGTGCAGGTGGGCGGAGATGCCCCCGTCGTTGTCCAGTCCATGACATCCACGAACACGAGCAACATCCTCGAAACAGTGGATCAAATCGCCAGACTCGAGGAGGCGGGATGCGAAATCGTACGCCTTGCCGTCCCCGACGGCAAAGCTGCGGATGCCTTGCCGGACATCAGAAAGCAGTCACCGGTTCCCCTCATCGCTGATATACATTTCGATCACCGTCTCGCCCTCCGCGCCATCGAGGGTGGCGCAGACGCCATAAGGATCAATCCCGGCACGATGGGAAGGGAACACCTTGCTTCCGTTATTGAAGCGGCTCGCCGGAAAAATGTGGTGATTCGCATCGGCATCAATGCGGGCTCCCTGCAAAAAGACATCCTCGAGAAACACGGCGGCCCCACGGCGGATGCTCTCGTTGAAAGCGCCCTGCGGACCATTGCCTTTTTTGAAGACAGGGGTTTCGGGGCCCTCAAGCTGTCTCTCAAATCCTCCGACGTCGGCACCATGATCGCCGCCTGTCGGGGGATAGCGGGGAAAACAGACTACCCTCTCCACCTGGGTGTGACGGAGGCGGGGGGGCTGGTGAGTTCGGCCGTAAAATCATCCATCGGGCTGGGTGTGTTGCTCAGCGAAGGTATCGGTGACACGATCCGTGTTTCCATAACGGGTGATCCACTGCAGGAGATGCCCGTTGCCTGGGGCATTCTGAGGGCTCTGGATATCAGAAAGCGGGGGCCTGACATCATTTCGTGTCCTACCTGCGGGCGGTGCGAGATAGACCTTCCCGCCCTTGTGGCGGAGGTGGAGGCCAGGCTCTCGGGAATGAAGGAATATCTCAAAATCGCCCTCATGGGATGTGTGGTGAACGGTCCCGGGGAGGCGGCGGAAGCCGATATCGGCATAGCCGGAGGCCGGCGTTCCGGCGTTCTTTTCAAGAAGGGCACCATGGTGAAGAAGGTGGCGGAAGAGCATTTCGTCGATGCTCTCATGGAAGAGATTCGACGGATGGTCACGGAAGAGCCCCGTCCTCCCGCAGGCCCCGCAGGAAACCATAGGACACAGGAGAGATAATGCGCTACTCTGAAATGCTGTTACCGACAATCAAGGAAATTCCCTCGGACGCGGAGGTGATGAGCCACCAGCTCATGCTGCGGGCGGGGATGATACGGAAGCTGGCCGGCGGAATTTATTCCTTCCTTCCCCTGGGTTACCGGACCATCAAAAAAATCGAGGCCATCATCCGCGAAGAGATGGACTCCGCCGGAGCCCAGGAACTGTTCATGCCCGCCGTTCAGCCGGCGGAACTCTGGCTCGAATCGGGACGATGGCAGCACTATGGGAAGGAACTCCTGAGGCTTCGGGATCGGCACAACCGGGACTACTGCATCGGGCCCACCCATGAAGAGGTGGTCACCGATATCGTTCGCAGCGAAATACAGACCTACCGCCAGCTTCCGTTGAATCTTTACCAGATACAGACAAAATTCAGGGACGAAATCAGACCCCGTTTCGGTGTCATGAGAAGCCGTGAGTTCAGCATGAAAGATGCATACAGCTTCGATGTCGATGAACAGGGGGCCGCCCTGTCCTACAAAAAAATGTACAATGCCTATGAACGCATATTCAAACGCTGTGGTCTCACCTTCAGGGCTGTCGAAGCCGACAGCGGCGCTATAGGCGGAAGCTATTCTCACGAATTCCTGGTCAGCGCGCCCTCCGGCGAGGATGGAATGGTCTACTGCGCTTCCTGCACCTATGCGGCAAACATCGAAAAAGCGGAGACAGTGAAGCCCCCGGAACCAGTTCCGGTGAAATCGGAGTTTCTGTCCCTGGAAGAAGTGTACACGCCGGACATCAGGACCATCGAAGAGGTGTCGGAGTTTATCGGCGTGGAACCGCGGGATATCGTCAAGACGCTCATATACGTTGCCGACGGCAGGACCGTAGCCGTTCTCGTGCGCGGCGACAGGGAAGTGAATGAAACCAAGGTTCGCAACGTTCTTGGCGCGGAAATCCTGGAGATGGCACCGGACGACGAAATACAGGCGGTCACGGGGTCTCCCCGGGGATTTGCCGGACCTCTCGGCATCAAGTGTCCCATCTACGCCGATTATTCACTGGCACCCATGAAAAACTTTGTTGTCGGCGCGAACCGCGAAAACTATCACCTGAAGCACTGTAATTTCGGCAGGGACATCACCGTTGCCTCCTTCGCCGATCTGCGCATGATTACCGAAGGAGACGCCTGCCCCAGGTGCGGCGGCGAGATTCGTTTCGCCCGGGGAATAGAAGTGGGCCATGTCTTTAAACTGGGAACCAAATACAGCACGGCCATGAATGCCACCTTTCTTGACAGGGACGGCAAGGAAAAATTCATTATTATGGGATGCTACGGAATCGGCGTCGCCCGGACAGCGGCGGCGGTCATCGAACAGAGCCATGACGCTGACGGCATCATCTGGCCCATGGCCATCGCTCCTTTCCAGGTTATCATCACGCCCGTCAACATGGCCGATGATATCCTCTCCCGGGCTGCGGAAGAGATCTACGGAAAGCTCCGGGAGCGGGGCCTGGATGTTCTCTATGATGACCGGGACGAGCGGGCTGGTGTCAAGTTCAAGGATGCCGATCTTCTGGGCATTCCCCTGCGGATTACCATCGGCGCGAAACGCATGGCGGAGGGATTGGTGGAAGTGAGGAGGCGGGCCACGGGCGATGTAAGCCTCGTTGCCTGTGCCGATGCGACGGACGTTGTAGGCGGCATGGTCGCCGGGGAACTCGGGGCCTCGCTGAAACATGAAGCCTGATTCATCGTATGGTTCGAATCACCGACATACTGGAAGAAGCCCAGAAATACATGTCTCAGGGCGAAGTGGAGATGATAGAGAAGGCATACATCTTCTCCGCGACGGTCCATCAGGGACAGGTGCGCCTGTCAGGTGAGCCCTACCTGACCCATCCCCTCGAAGTGACCTGGATACTGGTTTCCATGAAGCTCGACGTGGCGACCATCATCACCGGCCTGCTCCACGATACCGTGGAGGACACCCTGACAACCCTCGACCAGATAGAGGCTTCCTTCGGCAAAGAGGTGGCCTTTCTGGTGGACGGCCTCACGAAGATCAGCAAGATTGTCTTTGCCAGCCGCCTTGAACAGCAGGCGGAGTATTTTCGAAAGATGATCCTGGCCATGTCTTCGGATATCAGGATTCTCCTGGTCCGTCTGGCCGATCGTCTCCACAATATGCGGACCCTCGACTTTCACCAGCCCGCCCGAAAGATCTTCATTTCCAGGGAGACGGTGGAGGTCTATGCGCCCCTTGCCGGTCGCCTGGGCATTAACTGGATAAAAACAGAACTCGAGGACCTGGCATTCAAGTATCTCCACCCGGAGGGCTACCACGAACTTATCGACCGGGTGGCGATGAAGAAGGATGAGCGGGAAAAGTACACGGAGGAGATCAGGAGCATCATTCAGGAGAAAATTCAGGAATTCGGCCTGAGAGGAATCGTCAAAGGCAGGGCGAAGCATTTCTACAGTATTTATATGAAAATGCACGAACAGCACCTGAATTTTGATGAAGTCTACGATCTCACGGCATTCAGAATCATACTGGATTCAAACAGGGAAAGAGAGTGTTACGAGGCCCTCAGCGTTGTCCATTCCCTCTGGAAGCCCGTTCCCGGACGGTTCAAGGACTATGTCGCCATGCCGAAAGCCAATAACTACCGTTCCCTGCACACTACCGTAATCGGACCCTATGGAGAACGCCTGGAGATACAGATACGAACCGGCGAGATGGACGATTGGGCGGAAAATGGGATCGCCGCTCACTGGCGCTACAAGGAAGGCGGGGGAGCCTCACTTGAGGATGACCGGCAGATACAGCAGTTACGGGAGCTGCTGGAGAGCCAGAAGGACTTCAAGGATGCCCGGGAGTTCATGCGCAACCTCAAGCTGGCCCTCTACCCCGATGAAGTTTACATATTCACTCCCCGGGGAGATGTGAAGTCCTTTCCCAAGGGGGCGACTCCCATCGACTTTGCCTACAGCATCCACACCGATGTGGGAAACACCTGTGTGGGAGCGAAGGTCAACAGGAACATCGTCCCCCTGAAGTACCAGCTCAAGAACGGCGATACTGTCGAAATCATGACCCATCCGGGGCAGAAACCCAGCAAAGACTGGCTCAAGTACACCGTCACATCCCGGGCCGTTTCACGGATCAAGCAGTGGATCAAGACCGAGGAACGAGAGCGCAGTATAACGTTGGGAAGGGATATCCTCGACCGGGAGCTGAAGAAGCGCTCAATTTCCATGAACCGCCTGGTAAAGGAGAAGTCTTTCAAGAAACACCTGGAAGAGCAGTCGCTGGTCTCTCTCGATGACCTGCTGGCCCTCATAGGATACGGTAAAATATCGGCCCATTATGTCCTCAACCAGGTCTACGGGACGGAGCCAAGAGATCGTGACGAAGAAACTGAAGAAGCCGGGATTCCGGGCAAACTGAAAAAACAATCGAAGAAAATGTCAACCGCAGGCATATCGGTGCGGGGCATCGACGATATCATGGTTCGTTTCGCCCACTGCTGCAATCCTCTGCCCGGCGACGACATCGTGGGGTACATAACCCGCGGGAGAGGGGTCAGCGTTCACCTGGCCAATTGCCCGAAGGTCGAGGAGATGGATTCCGAGCGGATAATCGAAGTGAACTGGGAAGTCCAGAAAGGCCGGACCTATCCCGTCAACATCCGCGTGTTCTGTACCGACAAGAAGGGACTTCTCGCGGAACTCAGCGGCGTCATATCATCCCTGGGGATCAACATCAGTTATGCCGACCTCACAACCTACCCCGACCAGCGGGCCGATTTCGATTTCCAGCTGAACGTGAACGACCTCGCGCAGTTCAAAAAACTGGAGTCGGAGCTGAACAGGCTTCCCAGCGTTCTTTCGGTGGAACGGCAGCGTGAACCCTTTGTGAAGCAGCAGCGGGGAAGATAACCTGAGGAAAAGGTTCCATGGTCTGTTGACAAGGAGCTTTTTTTTCTATACAAGCATGCACCATCAGGAATCCGCCTTCAGGGACAAGGATCGGCGAACTCGTAAAAGGCCGCAAAACGCCCTGTGGGGGACGGCTTTGTAAAAAACCTCCAAGCATCCGGCTATAATGCCGGAGGTCATGCCTCCGGTACCATTTTACGACGCCCTCAAGGGTTACAAGCCATGAAAACCATTAAGAGATATGTGCTACTGACAATTTTGGTGCTGATGACGGCATGCCTTCCGGCGCTTGTTCCCTCTTCCGCTGAAGCGGCGAAGTTCACCGTCGTCATCGACGCCGGCCATGGAGGCGACGACAGAGGAGTTCAACTTTCCAGAAGTGCCGTCGAAAAAGACGTTACCCTGGCAATCGCGAAATCGGTGAAAGCCATAATGTCGCCCAACGATGCCATTGCCGTGATGCTGACCAGGCCGGACGACAGGAATCTTTCTCTTAACGCCAGAAAGGACGCCATTCGATCGGCCGACGCCGATCTGCTGATCAGCCTCCATGTGAACGCCGGATTCAGTACACGGGCATCGGGATACGAGATCTACGTACCCGCTTCGAAGAGCTATCCCCGGAAGGAACCCGATCCGGGGAAGGTCATCGACGAAATGCTCGAAATCACGTTCCTCAACAACAGCATCCGTTTTTCCAATATTCTGGACCGCGAACTGGGACGGGTTTTCCCACGGGAGGGCAGGGGCGTGCGACCCGCACCGGTGGCCATATTGAACAATATTTCCATGGCCGGAGTTCTCATTGAGCTCGGTTTTTCAACGAATTTTAAGAATAGGGACGGGCTGCTCGAAAATCATATCCAGGAAGATGCGGCAAAAATGATAGCCGAAAGCATACGGCTCTATTTTGGAGTGCCGCCCTCATGAAGATGTTTTTCGACTTCTTGCGAGTTTTTCATGATTGAACGTCGCGATACACGGCAGGCCGACCAGCTGCGATCTTTGAAGATAACGCCGGGTTTCCTTTCAAACAATCCCGGATCGGCGCTCATCGAGATGGGCGGTACGCGGGTTATCTGCGCGGCCTCACTGGAAGATCGTGTGCCTGATTTTCTAAGAAATTCCGGCGGCGGGTGGCTGACGGCGGAGTATTCGATGCTTCCATCG
>JALOBE010000011.1 GCA_023228425.1 Syntrophales bacterium | reverse complement strand
ATGGCTTCGTAAAAAGCTCCGCAGGCAAGGCGCGCAAATCCTGAGGAATGAGGCGTACTTAGTGGTACGCCGCAGTGACGAAGGATGAAGCGCAACGCAGCATCCGGACTTTTTACGAAGCCATCAAGACTGTGCGTTGCGCACAACCGGAGGAAGGAAGAGAACCCCATGTGGAAGATCGTTAAAGTGATCGTTTTTTTGATCCTCATTATCGTTGTTACCACCTTCGCGGTCCAGAACCAGGAAGCGGTCGATCTCACGTGGTATTTCGACCTGACCGGCATCAGGATTCCTCTCTACCTGCTCCTGTACGGATGCATCATCGGCGGCATGATCGTCGGCATGGCCGTCGGCGGCTCGCAACGGCTCTCCCTCTGGAGGACGAACCGGAACCTCGCGAAGAAACTCAGGAAACTGGAAGCGGAACAGGCCGCCGTCTCTGCCGGAACCCGGTCTCTCCAGGCGTCTCCTTCAGTCGATAAAACCGATTGACAGGCAGACAGAACGAACAACCCGGATGCGGGCCTCACGGCACATCCGGCGGGCACGTCCCGGAACCGGCATGGCACTATGAAGCAGAAGATCCGGCGCGCCGTCGCTGTCACAGCGCTGGCGGCCTTCCTCACGGTTACAGCCGTCCTTGCGGGGATATCCCTTTTTCTCGAGAGTGACCGCGGTCAACGGCTGGTTCAATCCGGAATAAACGATGCCGTTGCGGGCTCCCTCTCCTGGTCACAGGCACGCTGCTCCCTGTGGCGTGGAGAACTCGAAATCCTGAACTTCTCGCTTCACGATCCCGGCAACCGGCAGATCGCCGGTTTCGACCGTCTGCATGCCCTCTTCTCTCGTTCCGATCTTGTGCGCGGAGTCATCACCCTGAAATGGATTTCCCTCGAACGACCCTGGGCAGTGCTGACGATGGATGAAGAAGGCGGAATCGACATTGTGCGGGCGCTGGAGCCTGTCGGAGGGGGCCCTGAAACAACCGGTGGTGGTACGGAACGTGCGATCATGCCCCGGAACGTTGTTGTCAAAGAGGCCCGGCTCGTTGACGGCTCTTTCAGCCTCGCGCTGCCTTCCGGCTCGGGACGTCTCGAAGCCGGAGGTATAACCCTTCGGGCCCGGGGCAATCTTCTGGACGAGCGGGCTCTTCTTCGCCTGGCGCTTGCGACGGCCCGGTTTTACGATGGCGACAGGGTGTACAGTCTTGCCACCATGGCCCTGGAAGGCTCCTGGAATCGGGGGAATCTTGAAAACCTCTCCTGGCTCCTGGAAACGGAAGAATCTCGGGCGCTCTTGCGGGGCCGCGTCACATCGGTGCTCACCGATCCGGACATGGATCTGTCCCTGGAGACTAGCCTGTGCCTTGATGAGCTCGGGCGCGTCACATCGGTGAATCCGATCCTTTCGGGCGTTCTGGAGACGAAGGCGTTCCTCCGGGGCAGACCGGACAACCCCCATATTCTTCTCTCGGTAAACCAGCGGTCAGCCCATCCCGGGGAATCACCGGCGGACTTCATCGACGGCTCGATCAGGCTGGAAGACCGGGAGATTTTCATCGACCCGGTCGTTCTCGGGGCCGGGACACTGCGGGCACGAATCACCGGGATCGTCAGTGTGAAGGAGGTTTTCCCCGAAGGATTCACGACTTCCATCGGGACATCCTCCTGGAACGCCCTTGCCTACCGGCTGGAGCTCGAGCAGGAACCGTGCCCCCTCGCACAGATACACCCCGGGGCGGCTGATATCGAAGGGGTGCTGACGTCGACGATGACCATCCGGGGGCGAGGAATCGATCCGGGACGCCTCGCGGCACAAGCGGAGGCGACGGTCCGCCTTGACGGCCTGCGTCTTCCCCGCGGAGAGCCTTTCCCGTCCCTGAGACTTCAATCGGACCTGGCGGCCGGCGCGGGGAAAATGACGGTGGAAACCTCACTGGCCATGGCTGATGAGGAGTTTTTCAGCCTCTCCGGAGCCCTCGACCTGGTTTCCGAAGCCCTCGAAGGGACGGCCGGTCTGAACATAGCCCGTCTCGAGAAGCTTGCCCCGGCCTTCGGTGCGGCTCCACTCAAAGGTTCGGCAACCGTCGAGGCCATGCTGGGAGGAACCCTTCACGCGCCTTCGGCAAGACTTGAGATCCGAGTCGATAATCTGGAGACGGGGCTACAGTCCGTCCGGAGTTTCAGGGCGTTCGCTCTCCTGGAAGAACAGGGCCTTACCGTCACGTCCTTTCAAGCGGTCACCGCTCCGGGAGAGACAATCGAAGGATCGGGCCGGATCGGCATGGACCGGACATTTCAGGGAGCCGCCTCCACCCGCGGCATCTCTTTCTCCTCACTGGACATTTTAGAAAACCCGAAAAACGTCACCGGCACGATTCTTTTCGACATGACCGGCTCGGGGACCTTTGCGGATCCGGTTATTGACGGCACACTGTCGTTGACGAACCTCTCGTTCAACGGACAACCCCATACCGATTGCACCGCCGGTGCGGGGTTGCGGGACGGTATTGTCCGCCTTCAGGCCAGGGCCGGTTTTTCCCTCGACGCCTCCTATGTTCTTGACAGCGGCGACTTTTCGGCAACGCTGGAAAGCGATGCCCTTGACCTGGCCCCCTGGTTCCACATTGCGGGGTTCAGCGACATGGAAGGACGCCTCACGGCCCGTCTGAACGTCCTGGGAAACGCCGGCGATCCTCTCAACAGCGCGGGCCGTGCCGAACTTCGATCCGTTCTCATCGAATCCGCGGACTTCGGTTCCCTGAAGGCGGAGGATGTGGTGATCACCTGCGACCGGAAGGAAATCACCCTTCCCCGAACGACCCTGTACCTGTCCCATGGCCGGCACCTCACGCTGGAAGGCAGCCTCGATCTCGACGGCCCCCTGTCCATCGCGGCGGAGGGAGACTTCCCCCTGTCCCCGGCAGGCAGTATCGTGGAAGACCTGGATGATCTGACGGGATCGGCGGCTTTTTCCGCTCGCGTCACGGGGACCCTCGCCGATCCGGACATATCAGCCGACCTGGTTATCCGGAACGGAGGGTTCAGGGTTTACTCCGTCATCTCACCCGTCTTCCACGGCATTAACGGGACCATCCGTTTCAGGGGCTCCACCGTGACCATAGACGGCATACAGGGATTCATGGACTCGGGAACCGTCGCAGTGAACGGGACGGTTCTTCTCCGGAACCTGAAGCCCGCGGTCATGGACGTGACCCTGGAGGGCAGAGATATTCCCATCGAAATCCCCGACACGATGAACGGCCGTCTCCATGCGTTTCTCTCACTGAAAGGCAGGGACGCGCGCTTTGACCTGACCGGCGACATAACCCTGCTCGAGGCGCTGTACTATCGGGACGTGACCCTCCGCCACATATCCGACGCAGTTTTGTCCGCGGCCCGGGGTGCTCCTCCGCCGCCGGCACGGACCGATGATCTCCTTGATTCCGTGACGGTCAACCTTTCCATAGGGCATCGTACTCCCCTGCTGGTAAACAACAACATCGCCCACATGGAGCTCGTGCCGGACCTTCGCGTCTCGGGAACCCCGGCCCGTCCCGTTGTCAACGGCCGCATCTTCGTCCGGTCGGGAGCCATCTATTATCAGCGCAGGGAGTTCGCGGTGCGGAAGGGTGTCGTCGATTTCCTCAACCCTTACCGCACAGAGGCTGTCCTCGACATAGAAAGCACTGTGTCCATCAACCAGCGGCGCATAACACTGCTCGTGACGGGTCCACCGGACCTGCTCGTCTTCAACCTCAGCTCTGAACCACCGGAAGAGCAGGGGGAATTGCTGTCACTGTTGTTGACGGGAAAAACAACCCGCGAACTGACGGGCGGCTCCGGAGACATGGCACAGACCACGGCAGCCATGGTGGCTTCTATCATCAATGCCGCCATGGCTGAAGACGTTCGTCAGACTACGGGCCTGGACATCTTCGAAGTGGAGGCTATCGACACGGAAAGTGACCTGTTTTCAGACCGTTTCAGGGTTACCCTCGGGAAGGAGCTGTCCAGGCGGCTTGCCGTCAAGTATTCCTTTCAAACAGAGCAGGGTGAACTGGTTCAGCGGGTTTCCACGGAATACCGGCTGCTCGAACATATCCTCGCCGCTGCCTTTCAGGACAACACCGGTGTCTTCGGCGGCGGACTACGCTTCAGGCTGGAGTTTTATTGAAAACCATGGACCTCCACAGCGCCGTCCGCGCCCTTTCACGTCTTGCCGTCATACTCCTCATTTTCTGGACCGCCTGTTCCGCCTTCGGGCAACAGTCCGACGGGACGGAACCGGTGTGCCGTTCCCGCGATGTCCTCCCTGTCGGGAGCGTGACAATTCACGTTACCGGAGACTTCGTGAACGCCCGGGATCTCGAACTCCTGGCCCGGGATCTCATTTTTGTGCGCGAGGGCGATCTTTTTTCCCCTGAAGCGCTGGAACAGTCGATCACGGTCCTCGGGCTGAGCGGGCGTTTCCTCGATATTTCAGTGGACTCGAGAGAAACCGGCGAGGCCCTTGATCTTCTCTTCGAGCTCGCACCGGCGCCCCTGGTCAGGGATGTGAGGATGCGGGGTATCTACCCCTACTTTGAACAGGACATTCGAAACGTCATGACCCTCGGCCCCGGATCCCCCGTCACGGACGCGAAACTGCGGGAACAGGAAAGCCTCATTGCCGCCTTTTATCTGCGGGAGGGCTACATCACCCCCCGAGTCACGGCCGAAACGACGGGAGATCCCCGGGAAGGCTTTCTCTCCCTCGTAATCACCGTCGCCGGGGGGCCCCGCTATCGTCTTGATGAATATATCATCCGGGGCAACAGGTTCTTCAGTGACGGGCGGCTCCGAACCATGACGGGCGCGGGCCGGAGCCGGTTGTTGCAGGGATCGGCGGCTCGCTTCATGGAACAAGCCCTTGCCGATGACGTTCGTGCCATGCTGCAGCGCTACCGGGCGGCGGGATTCGCCGAGTGCGTGATCGACACCGATATTCAGCGATTTCCTGAACGTTCGACGATCTCTGTTACCCTGACAATCATCGAAGGACCCCGCTACGACGTCAGCATCACGGGTAACCGGGCCCTGCCGCGACGGGACCTGGAAGAAGATTTCGTCTTCCTGAAAGAAGGAAACCGCAATGACGCCGCACTCAGAAGAACCGTCCGGAACATGATGAACCGGTACCGCTCCCGCGGTTATGCCGACGTCGGTATCGACATGGAGTCGCAAACCGTGGAAACAGATGGGTCACCGGTACGCTCCGTCAGGTTTGTCATAGACGAGGGGCGGCTCCACCGCATGGGGACCCTTACCATGGACGGAGCCGACACCATGGGCGAAAAAACCGTCAGGGAATGGCTGCGGGGCGGACTTCCTGAATTCAGGCAGGGGAAGGCCTGGCTTGCCGATCAGTGTGACAACGCCCTTTTCACCGTTATCTCCGCCTACAGGGCTCTCGGCTATCCCGATGCCGAAGCGTCCTGTGATATAACCTGGCGTGAAGATCAGGAAGCGCGGATTGCCGACGTGACCCTGTCCATAACGGAAGGAGTGCGGACGACAGTCTCGCGCCTTTCCTTCACCGGACTCCAGTCGATTACCGAGGAAGAAGCCCTGGAAGCTACGGAATTACGAGAAGGCATGCCCCTGCTGCACACACTTCTTGAACGTGACAGGCATGTCCTGACGGCCCGAATTTCCGAAAGGGGTCGTCCCCACGCGCAGGTCATGGAACATCTTTCCTTCAGCGATGACGGTTCCCGGGCCGCTGTTGAGTACCGGGCCGTCGAAGGTCCGGCCGTCGCTCTTGGGAACGTCCATTATTCCGGAAACTTCAGGACAAAAGAACGCGTGTTCAATCGCGCCATTGGAATGCGCACGGGAGACCCCTTCTCACCCTCCGGGTACCTCCGGGGAGAGCGGAACATCCGAAATCTCGAAGTCCTCGAATCAGCCCGTTTCCGTGCCATAGGGCTCGCGGAAAAGACCGGCGAGGTAACCCTCCTGGTGGACGTGTCTGAAAAGAAACCCCACTACCTCGAGGCGGGCTTCGGGTATGAATCGCAGCGGGGACTTTACGCGGACGCCAAGGCCGGTGACCGCAATCTCTTCGGTACAAACAGGAACGCCTGGATCGGCAGCGAAATCAGCGAAACGGGCTTCCGCAACGAGGCAAACCTCCTGGACCCCCGTTTCTTCGGCACGTCTCTGTCGGCCTCGGCCAGTCTCTACCAGGAGCGGCTGGAGCTCTTCAATCAGTCCTTCGGCACCGACACCTACGGGTCGTCCCTTAAGCTCGCCAGGAATCTGACGCCGGCGCTGTCCGGACAACTGGGTGTGCGCTTTGAGGAAAAGAAGCTTTTTGCCCGGGGGATCGGCATACCTGCCGGATCGGAAGAACACTACGGCACACGGAGCATCTTTGTGGCGGGTCCCGCCCTCATCTACGACACGCGCGACCTTTTTATACGGCCCCGCAGCGGTTTTTACGGCATTGTTTCCGTCGATGTTTCCAAAGGGGTCAGGAACTCCTTCGACGATTTCCTGAAATACGACGTGGATGCCCGTTACTTTCGGACGCCTCTGTCACGGATCACCTTCGCCCTGTCGGCCCGCGCGGCGTTTCTCCAGCCCTTCGGATCATCGTCGGTCATACCGGCGGACCAGCTGCTGTTCCTGGGCGGGACATCCACTGTACGGGGCTTTTCAGAAAACATGCTCCGGTACGATGACGCCGGGAACCCGCTGGGGGGACGGGCATCGGTTTCCGGAAGCCTTGAGGCGAGAATCGACCTGGGCCGCAACTGGGAACTGACAACCTTTTTCGATACGGGAAGCGTATCGCGTACCTTCGAGAACATCGGCACCGACGGATTCAGGTCTTCCATCGGGGCGGGCATCCGCTACATCACCCCCATCGGCCCCGTGGGTATCCTTTACGGCGCGAAGCTCAACAGGCGCGAGGGTGAAGGATCGGGTCGCTGGCATTTCTCAATCGGTTATACTTTCTGACCCCCCTCCCCCGTACCGTCTCATCCATACCCTGAAGCCCCTTCATCAACGGGGAGTCGAGGCGGATCCTTCATCATTATTTCACAGTACGTTTAACGGATTGTAACACTTCGTTAAACGTGTCACCCCCTTCAGGGTCATCTTCCCCGTAACACCCCGTTGCAATAAATTATTATCATCTTACATTCCAATAACTTACAGGCGACAGCATCATTTCCATCCATTCCGGCACGAATATTTCTATAATACAGGATAGAACGATCAGGGAAGCATACAAGGAGGGTCGGACAATGAAACGCACGGTACAGACGATGATCATGACGGCATTCGTAATCCTGGTAACCACCTCTTTTGCCTGGGCCGGACACGTGGCGACGGCGGGAATGGGGGCTTTCCCTTACTTCCAGCTTGGCTGTCTCATAATGGGGGGCCTTACGATCACGTCTCTGAAGCACAAATATTCCCGCATGTACCTGAGAGAGGCCGTGGGCAGCTTCGCTCTCTATACAATCATGGTAGCTCTCTTCACGGCTCCCGTCGTGGAAGCCCTGAAGACTCTCGTGAGCTGAAAAGGCAAAATGAATCGAACCGCCCGGGCGGTTCGTGCTAAGCACCCTCGCCGGAGTTACCCGTTTCCCGTCCAACGTGGCGGTCCGAGAAACCCGCTGTTTCCGGACCGCCACTCCTCCCGCCGGGGCCGGGTTTCATTCCTGACGGCTTTGTAAAAAGTCGCAGGAACCATTGAGCGCGACGGAGCATCCGGTCCTGATACCGGAGGTCATGTCTCCGGTATTTTTCCGAAGTCACCCTGCGCGCGAGACGACGTGTCACTGGTTGACCACGAGCGGCTGTCACGCCCTCCGGTCGCCTGATCCCGTCATCAGATCCTCATGGCCGCGTCGAACCCCTCCTCGACGGCCTCCCTGATCATGCGGGGATCGACGCAATCGCCCACGGCGTACAGTTCCCCCGCGTGTCCGAATGAATCCGGCAGTGTGGAGTCGGCCTTGAGACCCACGGCAAGAACAACGCAGTCGCCTTCGATCATTCCGACCTCTCCCCGCCGTTTCACCCGGACGCCCCGGTCCGTGATCGCCTCCACGGTAGTCCCTGTTTCCATGCGAACTCCCATCGCTTTCAGCCGGGCCAGGAAAAAGGGCCTGTAGGTCGCTGAGACCTGGGGAGCCATGGTGTCCAGCATCTCCACCACGGTAACTCCCGTTACGTCCCCCTTGCGCGCGAGCAAGAGCTCCGCCGTTTCGCATCCCACGAGGCCGCCTCCTATGACGATCACGGTTCCGCGGGGGATTTCCTTTCCCGTCAGCACCTCCTCGGCCGGCACGACCTGAGGAGCGTCGATGCCGGGGATCGGAGGAACAACAGGCCGCGCACCCGCCGCCAGGATCAACGCCTCAGGCTGTTGCGCCGCCACGGTCCTCCGGTCCGCTTCCGTTCCGACGCGGATATCAACCCCCGCCAGGCGCGCCCGCAGGGCAAGACTTTCCGAAAGAAGACGAATGTGCTCCTTGTGGGGCGGCAGGCATCCGACGCGGAGCCATCCTCCCGTTTCCTCCTCTTTCTCGAAAAGCGTCACGCTGTGCCCCCGTTCGGCAGCCGTCCGTGCCGCCGTAAGTCCCGCCGGACCGCCACCGATCACGCACACCTTTTTCGCCCGTCCCGCGTGTTCAATCAGCGTTGAGCTCTCCCGGCCCGCCCGGGGGTTTACGGTGCAGAACACAGGTGACTTCCGGCCCCAGGCCCGGTATGCCGACAGGACCTCGCCGAGACACCGTGAACAGAGTATGCAGGGATTGATTTCCCCTGAACGGCCGCTTTTCCCCTTGTTGGGCAATTCGGGATCAGCCAGCAGAGCCCGGGCCATACCGGCGAGGTCTGCCTGGCCGGCGGCGATGATTTTCTCGGCGGTTGTGAGATTGCTGATGCGGTTCGCGGCAATGACGGGAATGGTGACGGAATTCCGGAGGGCTCCGGCCAGGTGCGCGAAGGCCCCCTCCGGAAGCGACGGCGCGACGGTGGGGATGGGCGACTCGTGCCAGCCCGTGTAAAAGGTGAGCATGTTCACGCCGGCCTCTTCCAGCATGCGGGCGATCGTGATCCCCTCATCGATTCCGTAGCCGCCCTCCATCTGCTCATGGACGTTCAGACGGACACCGACGGGGAAATCCCGCCCCACGGCTCTTCTGATGCCGCCTATGATCTCCAGGAGAATGCGCGTCCTGTTTTCTAGACTTCCGCCGTATTCATCATCCCGGGTATTTCCCAGGGGAGAGAGAAACCGGTTCAGGAGATATCCCCCGCCGGCCAAAACTTCCACCGCGTCGAATCCTCCCCGGCGGGCGCGAAGGGCCGCCGCGCCGTACCCGGACACGATGAAACGGATTTCATCGATGGTGAGGGCCCGGGGAGTAACCCGCAGGAGCCGGTTGTACACCTCTGAAGGACCCACCGCTTCGGACGTATTATCCCGCAGAATGAGATGGTAGGAGGAGATAAGCTGACAGGACGATCGCGCGCCCCCGGCGGCGATTGATTCCGTGAGTCTCCGGACGCCGGGGAGAAAGCGATCGTCGTACAGACCGGGCTCGACGGGAGATCCATCGGCAAGAGGAGCGAAGGGAACGATGATGAGGCCCGCCCCGCCCCGTGCCCGCTCGGCGTAAAAATCAATGAAACGGTCTCCCAGGGTCCCGTCATCCTCGCCGTAGGCGGTGGTCAGAGGCAACATGACAATGCGATTGGGCACTTCGAGAGTTCCAATGTGTATCGGGGTAAAGAGATGCTCAAACATTATTCTTCCTTTCTTCCTTAAAAGAATTTTTCCCTGATGTTCGTCGACGACTCCCTGCCGATGGCGTCAAAATGACGGGCAAGAAAATCCTCCGCCATGCGGCGTCCCGTTTCAAAAAGATAGAGAACGAAGTCCCTGTCCAGGTTGAGTTTGCTTGACGCTGAAAGCTTCGAGAACTCCTCTTCGGCATCGATAGTGTGAATGAAGGTTCGCTTGTACCTGGCGGTATCCAGGTTTTCCTCGGTGATCAGGCGCGAGACAAAGTCGATGGCCCTCATTTCCCTCATGAGACTGGAATTGAAGCTCAGGGTGTTCATCCGATCAAGTATTTCGGGAGCCGTCGTGGGAACCTCCGGAATGTTGATCGGATTGATCTGCACGATGAGAACATCGGCACATTGGGTTCCGTAAATGACCGGGAAAATGGGAGGGTTTCCCATGTAGCCCCCATCCCAGTAAAAGTCCCCGTCCACTTCCACGGCGTGGTAGAGAAAGGGCAGACAGGCCGACGCAAGCACCGCTTCAGGAGATATTTCGTGGGTTTCAAATACCCTGAGCCGCCCGTTGAGAACATTGGTCGCGCAGACGAAAACCTTGACCTTCTCCGCCTCCCTGAGCCTTTCAAAATCAACCGTCTCAAGAATGATATCCTTGAAGGGATTGATATTCGCCGGGTTCCACTGATAAGGGGAATACACCCGGGTGAGCATGTCAAAAAACAACCAAAGCGGCGAATGCTCCAGGTTCCCCCGGGTCGTCATCATGTCAATCCAGGTCGGCTGAAAGACACTTTTCTTCGCCATGGAAATGTTGGATTCCCAAAAGAATTTCAAAAGTTCCCGGGATTTCTCCGGGCCGCCCGTTTCCATTCCGTAGGCCGCGACGGCGGCGTTGAGGGCGCCGGCGCTGGTTCCCACAAAGGCCTCGATATCCAGACGGTCGTCTTCCAGGATCCTGTCTATGACGCCCCAGGTGAAGGCCCCGTGAGAACCTCCTCCCTGAAGGGCAAGACTCACCTTTTTCCTGCATGCCGGGTGAGATCCGTTCCGGGGCGTCGCGGCGGATCTCTCTTTTCTTCTCCCCGGCGTCCTCCGTACCGCTGATCGTTCACCACCGGCCTTTTTTTCGCCGTTCATCGTGCCGCCCATCCTTTCCAAAGAATTGATTTCACAATGTACATTATCCGACCGGCTTGAACAGCCGCCGCACCAGCCTGAGCTTCCTCTCGGCATAAGGAGGATAGCGCAGGGGAATATCAAAAAGAGTTGACCGCTTCAACACGCTTCGCCGGTGGGTGAACGTATCAAAACCCGCCTTGCCGTGATAGCTGCCCATGCCGCTGTCGCCGATCCCCCCGAAAGGAAGTGTCGTGCTTCCCACATGGGACAGCGTATCGTTGACACACCCCCCGCCGGAAGATGTTTCGGCAAGGACGCGTTTTTCAACGGTCCGGCTTTCGGTAAAAACATATAGAGCCAGTGGGCGGGGCAGCGCGTTCACGATGTCAAGGGCCTCGTCCAGGTCGCCGTAGGGAAGAAGAGGCAGAAGGGGACCGAAGATTTCTTCCTCCATGATCGGGTCCGTCAAGCTCACCCCGTCGATGATAGTCGGGGCGATGTACCGGGTTGTCTGATTGGCGCGTCCCCCATGGACGATCCTCCCTGACTTCATCAGGTCCGTCAGCCGGCTGAAGTGCCTCTGGTTTATTATGCGTCCGTAGTCAGGGCTTTCTTCGGGATCGTTCCCATAAAACGAGACAATGGCCCGGCGTAGTCCATCAATCAGTTTCTCCTTCACATCCCTGTGAACGAGCACGTAATCCGGCGCCAGGCAGGTCTGTCCCGCGTTATAATATTTTCCCCAGGCAATCCTTCGTGCCCCGCAGTCCATTTTCGCGTCCCGGCAGACGACGGCCGGGCTCTTGCCGCCGAGTTCCAGCGTCACCGGTATGAGCTGACGGGCCGCGCTTTCCATGATGATCCTGCCGACGGCCGTTCCCCCCGTAAAGAAAATGTAATCAAATTTTTCGTCGAGAAGGGCCCGGGTCTCCGGGACGCCGCCCTCCACGACCGTGATGAAGGAGGGATCAAAAGCGTCCCCCGCGAGCAGGGCTATTTCCTTCGATGTCTCCGGGGCAAGCTCCGAAGGCTTCAGAATGGCGCAGTTACCAGCCGCGATGGCACCGACCAGGGGCGCCATCGCCAGCTGAAAGGGATAATTCCAGGGACTGATGATAAGCGCCAGTCCATAGGGTTGATGATAGACGACGCTGGTGGCGAAAAAATGGAGCATCGGGGTGCCGACCCGCCGGGGCCGTGCCCATGTCGCGGTCTTTCTGAGCGCTTCGCGAATTTCCGGGTAGAGTATGCCGATTTCGGCACTGTATGATTCGAATCGGGGCTTTGCAAGGTCCTTCTCAAGGGCCTCCATGATGCGGTCTTCCCGTGCCCGTATGGCCTCCTCGAGGATTTTCAGCTGTCTGGTCCTGAAGGATATATCCAGGGTAATGCCGCTTCTGAAATACTCCCGTTGTATCTTTACACGTTTCTCGAGGTTCATGAGTTCAGCCTGCCGAATCTGTGCAGGTAGAAAATGACAGAAGGAGAGCTTCCTGTCAATCAGATGATTACCCTGTCATCGACGGATCGTGAACCGTCACAGTCCCCTCTTCAGGCAACCTTCCGTCACCGTGCCGGGGGGCGGCGGCCCACAGGCGCCGGGTCAGCGGGACCGGCAGCACCGGGAACACAATCCATCCTGGCACGATAGCCCCGGCCGGGCTGATGTGGTCCCGGAGCTCTCATGGTGAAGGGAAAGGGCAGGAAGAGGATCGGCGCCTTCCACCGGGGCGCGTGGATATAGGCGACGGTGGTGACCTGGAGAGAAACCACTGCAATGAGCGCCAGATTCCGGAACGAGAACTGAAGGGTCATCGGTCCGTGCCATCGAAGGGTTCATCGTTGAGGAAGCTATTGAGCGCCCGGAGATATTCCGCCAGCAGTGTCCTGCTGACAACGAAAATATGACCGATGTTCTTCTCCAGGGTCCGGTTCAGGCCGTTCCGGGTCACGCGAATATTTCCGTCATCGATCTGTCCCCACAATTCACTTGCCACGCAGGAACCGGGCGGAGCTATGGGATCCCGCAACCCCCGATAATCAAAGATCTGAATGCCCGCCGTCCGAAGAATCTCCATGTCCACGGGCTTGCCGTCATACGTGCGGTTGGTGGAGGGAAGACGGAAGGTCCCCTCAACGATGGGATTGGTGAGAAACAACCTGATCCACTCACGGTGGGCCCGCGCCGGAAATCTTGTTCCGTGGGTCAGCCAGTAGAGAAAGGGTGCCGCGTCTTCAACGGCGTCACCGCTGATCGCCCTCCCGTAAAACCCCATCATAACCGTATAGTGGACGCCGGGCTGAATTTCGTTCATACCGAACTCGATTATATGAGGCGGCACATTGACGCTCCCGAACAGTTCGGTCATGAGGTATTCGTCGTAATACCGACGAATGTATGACCGCATGGGACCGTGCCCGCTGGCATCGTCATCGAACAGCACGGGAGCCGCCAGCAGGGCTACCTTCCGGACATCCATCTTTTTCCCCGCCGCCAGGCGTTCTTCCGCCCGCCGTGCCAGGTAGGGAAGAATCAACGTACCACCCATACAATAGCCGAGGACAATTATCTCCGCCCGGGGATGGTTTTTCCTGATGATGTTGAAATTGTGGTCATGGACCGTCTTGCCGTAGAAATCCAACCCGCGGTCATTGTCTTCAGGGCCGGGCGTTCCGAAATCGACCATGTATATGTCATACCCTTCCCGGAGCATGGCCTGCACAACGGACTTCCCATCGGCCAGGTCAAAGAGTTCCGGCTTGTTGATCAGCGGAGTGGACATGTAGATGACCTTTCCGACGGGTTTGACATCCTCGGGGCGGGTATACCGCCGCAGGCTCACGTGGGCGAGACGGGAGCCCTCCACGACCTCGTAGTCGGAACAGCCCAGCACGCCCAGGGTGGCCCGTTCGGAATACTCCTTGAGATCGAAGGCATTGTAGCGGTGAAGCGTTTCAAGGCGCAGCCGGTTCTCAGCCAGATATTCTTCGAAGGTCATGGCATCGGATCCATCACTGTTTTTTCTCATGAAGGGCATGTCCCTTCCCTTGAGGGGCCGTTCGGTGATCACCACCAGAAGACACGTGAGCAGTTCCTTCATGGCGTTCAGCCTCGTCATGCCCGCCGAGGTATAGGCGCGCTCCATCTGGCCGAATTCCTGCAGGTACTCCTTGAGCATGGCGTGGCCTTCCGGTGTCGTGGCGACGAATCTCGCCCTGTCACGATCAAAACGGCCATCCCGCACGAAGTAATCACAGAGAAACCAGATCAGCCGGGTGTAGTTTTTGTAGATCCAGCCGTTGATATCGCGGTAGATATCGGGATCCCTGCCGGAACGGGTCGAGAGACGGGCGTGTGCTTTCAGGGGGTCGAGGACAAGGGTTTCCAGAAAGGCGTTCTGAAAACCGGCGAGAATGGAAAAGGGTCCGAAGAGCGCCGGGCACTCACTGATCGAGGCAAGCACTTTCTGATAGTCGAAGAGGGTCTTCGCCTGGTATCCACCCATCATGCTCATCCAGGGCAGAGCCGTTGTGAGTCCCATCACGTTGTCGGCCGCCGTCGTCCCCATGTAACTCAAGAGTGTATCCGGCGATATGGCGTTTTCTTGTTTCATCGGTTCCTCCTCCGGGGAAAACCATCCGGTCTTCACCCCCGTGAACATCTCCCTTGGCGAACGTGAAAATGGCTTTCTAGTCAGTGTGTTTAACAGCGCATGATAGGATAGGGGCCCCTGGCTGTCAATGAAATAGTGCCTCAAAGTTGGGAACACGTAAACTGTTCGGGTTATAGGGTACCTTTATGGAGGTGGCCTATGAGACGGACGGATCTGCTGGAGGAGACCCGTAAGATGCGATTTGAAGAATTGTACAGCGGGTGGAACGATATTAGGAAGGAAAAAGGAACGCATAAAACGTTTGCGAGGCTGAACAGCCACCACTCGGCCCGACCGGCGTACTTTCTCCGACGCTCCCATTGAATCAATCATCTGTGTTTCCTTAATCGATTCGCTTTGCCATTACTCCTCTTCGAATCCAAAAGAGTCGAAGTGCAGGGTGCGGCAGTTTTCGGTGACATCGCGGATGGTCTTCTCAGTGGCCCCGTCCGGTATTTCGGCCCGGATCTCCAGGGTCACCTCGACGTTGGCCCCGATATACTTCGACAGGTGTTGGATGACTTCGTCGGCAATTCGGCCGGCGTCACGCCCGACCCGGAGTGAATCGAGTTGCACCGATCCGTGGAAACGCCGATACGTGGGGGCGGGTGGCGGGGGTGTGCCTGTGTCCGTTCTACGCGTTGTTCCCGCCCCGGTTGCTTGACCCTGTTCCAATGCCTGTTCGGTTTCCGCGACCGTCGCCGAACCGTTTCCGGCCTTTGCTTTCGCCGCTTCAGCATCCCGGCGCTGCTGTTCGGCTGCCACGTCGGGCTTCACAACAATCGAGCCGCCCTCACTCTGAACAGCGGCAGATCCGCCGCCCACGAGGCCTAAATAGCGGCCGTCGGCGTCCCTGGACTGTGCGTAGGCAAACGTCTCAGACTGCCAGGTCAAAAGCGCGATCCCTTCCCGGATGGCGGCGATCAGCACGCCCGGGTCGCGAAGGCGCGGAAGGTACAGGTACGTCGCGAAGTCTTCGACAAGTTGCTTCACCGGCACGTCATTCCCGCGCCAGAGGGGTACCCGGTCCAGTTCAAGGCGCAACCGAACTCCGCCCATCTGGACAAGAAGCATCTCCTCGCTCTTGAGCTTTTTAGAAGCGCGAAGCGCCAGCGAATCAGACCCTTGCAAGCGAGTTTCCGTCCACTCGGGCGATCCCTTGGGGTCCGGCTGGTTCGGGACGAGCAGCCACTGGTATGCCTCGGGAATACGGACGTTCACCGTGTCGTCGGCGTTCTTGCGTTTCGTGTCGGCCTGCTTGGATTGGAACGGATCGAGATTGAGCTGCTCCCGCTCGTCCCAGATGGACTTCCAGGACATGAATTGCCGGATGGCGGCCTGAAAGTCCTTGAGTCGACTCGCATCGCTCGCCAGGAACACCAGGGTGTTCTTGTGCGACCGGGGGCTACTGCCGCGACTGTCCAGGATAGCCTGCGCCTCCTTCCGCGCGGCACTGTCTGCTTGCCCCTTGCTATGAGCATGCTCGGGACCCAGAATTACCAGCCGCGCCTCGTGCTCGTCCGGGATATCGCTACTGCTCAGACAGGCGTGCACGCGGTGGAAATCGCCACGGCTGCGCGCCTCATCCCTCAGGCGGCGTACGATTTCGTCCATGACATCGTGTTCGTGGAGCTGGTTCGCTCGATCCTCCGCAAGACGCGTGACCGTGGGCTGAGTCGAGTACCAATAACGACTGCCGTCCACATATAAATAGGTCGCCCGGTCCGTAAGTCGGCGGATGGCGTCGCCGAAGGTAGCCACGGTTTCGCCGGGTTGGACGCATCCCAACTTCACCTGGCGGTCGTCGATACCCCGGTTGGCGGCCCGTTGGGTCGGGGCCGATCCGACGTAGATGGTGCGTGCCACACGGCGGCAAGCGGAGTAGCGACCCAAATTCGGCGCGTCCCGGTCGAGCCTGAGCGGCAGGGAATGTTCCCCGTCCACATCCTTGGCAATGACTGGGGTCCACTGGTCGTCAAGGTAGCGGGTCAACTCGAACTGCACTGCGGAGTCGTCAATGGGGATGGTAGCGGGCATGATCAGCAGGTTGCCGTCCTGTCTTTCCCACAGGGAATGGATCACCGCCGCCATCAGGCGCAACACGCCGCGCGTGCGTTGAAATTTGTCGAGTGTGGACCAGTCGTTGTAGAGCCGGTCAAAAAGTTCAGGGTGGATCGGGTAGGCCAGCTTGATGCGACGTTCGTATTCGGCCTCTCGACACTCGGATGGGAATTCACTGTGTTGCGTTCCGTACATCTCCACGAATTCTCGAGCCACGGCGTCGCGCGCTACAAAGGCCTGTTTATCATGAAGTGGTTCGAAGAGCCGACGACGCACGATCTCGAACCCCTCGTCCGGGCTGGCCGGACGCCAGCTCGATTCCACGCGGCCGATGGCGTTCTTGAGTCGGGACAAGGCGCGCTGGCCCCATTCGCCGCCGATCTCATTATCGGATGCTGGAATGCTGACCACCAGCAAGGTGTTTTTGGCCGTCTTGGCCGCCTCACTCAGTGCCTGCGCGAAGGTAAACTGGGTATCGAAAGTGCCGGCGGGAAGCAAACTGCCTTCGTGAAGTTGTCGTGCGTAGGCTACCCACTCGTCAATCAGAACAAGGCAGGGTGAGAACTTGTTGAACAACTCCTTCATCTTGTCGCCTGGGTTGGTAGCCTTCTCGTCGTCGGCGCGAATCATCTCGTAACCGGTCTTACCACCCAGTTGCCAGGCGATTTCGCCCCAGATCGTACGAACGATCGTTCCGTCATCCTTCTTACTCGGGTTGCCGGGCGACACTTTGGTACCGACTACAATGGCGCGATTAACTTTTAATGCCACCTCACATCCAGCTTCCTTCAGAACCTCTTCGGTGCCGGGAAGTTCTGTCGAGGGCGTGCTGGAGAAAAGATGATAAAGAGCCAACATGCTGTGGGTTTTTCCGCCGCCGAAGTTCGTCTGCAACTCAACCACCGGGTCGCCACCCTGCCCCCCGATCCGGCGTACACCGTTGCTGAGGAGCTTCTGCAGCCCCTCGGTGATGAAGGTGCGCCGGAAAAACTCGGTGGGGTCCTGGTACTCGGATGCCGCCTCGCCCAGGTACACCTGCCACAGATCGGCTGCGAACTCCGCCTGCTGATACTTGCCGCTGGCCACGTCCCGGTGCGGGGTGACGACTTCCCGCCAGGGCTTCAGGCCGCTTAGGGGGTTGCCCTCGGTGGGGGCCACAGCGTGCTTGCGCATCTCGCCTCGACGCTGCTCGTCGAATCGCACGCGCAACAGTGCCATTTTCTGCTCTTCCAGCTCCTTTGCCTCGGGGGCCGAGATGGCGGTAAGCAGGCGGCCGATGCTGTCCAGCGCCCGATAAGCATCGTCACTGCTGAAGGGCGTTTGGTGCGCCCAGCGGTTGCGCACGTCCCGCAGTTCGCTGACCAGGGAACGTTCGGTATGGCCAAGGGTGTTGCGGAAGACCGCGTTCCACTGGTCCCACATGACCGTGAGCAGGTTGTGGGTATCCCAGTTGAGCTCACCCTTCCTGGTCGCCTTCACCGCACCGCGGTCTTCGCGGAGCGTCTGCGCCACCATCTCCTGCCATTGATCTCCGTGTACAGCTTGCAGTTCCCGCTCAACAAAGGGGCGCAATCCCTTGTTGAGTAGTTCAAGCGCGTCTCCCACTCTTCCGTGATTGCTTTTAGCCATTGCTCTCTTTATCCCTCCATTTCGGATATTCGCTCGATACCTTCCATCATAACTTGGAAACTACGAGAGCGATTACCATTACGGCTGAGCCAGGCAGCCATTTTTCGAGCTCCTGACAGGCAATCCGAACCATCACAGCGGAGCTTTTTGGACCGTTGCACAATTCAACCAATCTTTGTTTTAAGATATGACAATCACCGCCGTCATTGTCTCGAACAATCACAAAACGTGCCCCGGGTTCTTGCCAGGCGCGGAGTTTCCGGGGAATACTCTTTTCCAGATCCCGCTTTCCTTCATGCGGTATGCACAAAAAATTTATGCCGGGCATCAATCGTGGCAAAAGGACGTCCAGCAGGCTCTTCATTGATCGTTCTTCGAGAAGAAATACGACGCGATTCATTTCAGGCCGGCTCCTTCAAAAAGTCCTTGCTTCCAAAGCGCTCCGGGCAAATCGCCTTCGGCGACAAGGTTGCGCAACAGTTCGCTTTCGGACGCGCGCCGCACTTCGCTGAAACCATCCTTTTTCACCAACCAGTAAATCTCTTCCAGGTGTGCGCCATTGATGAAGTCCGGGGAATGGGTGGAAACAAACACCTGCCCGCCCCTCCGGGCGTAGTCCCGGAATTCTTCGAACAGTTCATAGAGCAGCTCCGGATATAACTGGTTTTCCGGTTCCTCGACCGCCAGCAGCGGATGCGGCTTCGGGTCATATAACAGGATTAGGTAGGCGAACATCTTGATCGTTCCGTCGGAAACATATCGCGCGATAAAGGGATCCTTGAAGTTGCCGTCCTGGAATCGCAGTACCAGACGGCCATCCTCCGTCGGTTTTGCCTCGACCTTGCTCACTCCCGGAACGCGTTCTTTCATGGCTCGAAGCACTTTTTCAAAACAATCCTGATGGTTCTCGTAAAGATACTGGGCAACCTGGGCAATGTTGTCTCCGCGGGTGGAGAGATGTTCCGCCCAGACGGCCTCCGCGCTGGGTCTGGCATCGCTGATATGGAAATCGGAAATGTGCCAGTTTTCGATAAGGCTTCGGAATTCGGACACCACCCGGAATTCCTTGAATTGGCCGAGGCCTTTTATCGCCAGGACCCCTGGATCATCCAGAACATACTCTTTACGTTCAGCCGCCACACCTTCCTGCCCATAGGCCGCCTCGTTGGTGATGGCCGAACCTTTTCCCCGGGAAAAATCCACAAAATGCCAGGGCTGGCCGAATTGTCCGCGCCTGAACTTCAGTATTTCCCGAACCACAACCGGCCGGCCCGTATCCTCGCCGATTTCCAATTGGTACGTTGCCAGCCGTCCGCCGCTTTCACGAAATTTCACCGTGATTCCAATCGGTCCTGTTTCCCCGCGACTAACCAGTTCCCGAAAGCCGCCCCTGCGTGTAACTGCCGACACCACATTTTGCGCCAAAGCGTCTTTCAGAAAACTGAATACATCGAAAAGGGTTGATTTGCCTGAGCCATTAGCGCCGACAACAATGGTAAGACGAGGAAGATCTTTCAATTCCGCAAAACGAAACAAACGATAGTTACGGATTTCAATACTTACTATTTGCATGTATCACCTCTATTGAAAGAAATCCTGCTGTTTGGCTCGTGGTGCGGCCTGAGCCAGGCGAGTCAATTCCGGCCACACCAGCACGAGGCTGTTATAGGCCAGCGCTTCGCCAGTCCTGCCCTTGGCTTCGCAAAGTTTGAAAAGCCGGTAGGAAAGCTCGCGCGCCATCTCGCCGACCGTGCCGCCGAGTTTGCGAAGGAGCGCCGACGCGCCACTTTCCCCGTGCTGGTCGAGACCACGAATGAGATGCTGCGTTGCCTCCCATACGGTCAACCGCTTGTCCGAGGATGGGTCCCAGTCCTCTGGCAACTCATCGCGCTTCACCAGCCGGACCTTGCCGCTCCGCGCCACGACGATGCCCGCTTCCACAAGGCCGTTGACTGCCGTGTTTTTGGCACGGGAAAGGGTTTCCGCCACGCCGAACTCGCCTTCCTCCATCCCATGCTGCTCAAACCAGGCCAGGGCCCAGCGGGTGTCGGCATCGAACTCCGCCTCCTGTTCGGCCAGTACCTCATCGAGGGTCTGGTTGATCAGGGATAGAGCGGTGCGCACGGTCATGGCGTTGCCACTGGACTCAATGACTTTTGCGTAGCGCGAGAACACAGCCATGCCGGGTCCGATGGCGGCCTGAGCCAGGTCCACCGGCGCGATGTTCCCCTGCTGGAGGTGTTTGAGCGCGGTGGGGAGTTCCTTTTTCATTTCGTTCAGGAATTCGCGGCGGCTGCACTGGGGGGCGTCGGCCGGGCGGGGGCGGCAGGCCAGGACAATGTAAGACGCCAGGGCGTTCGTGCCCATGGCCACCATGCGCCACTTTTGCGAAGCCCGCACCGGCCAGGTGGCGGTGATCTGAAAGCCGCTGCCAATCAGGGCATTGAGGAGCGTCTCCCAGCCAGTGGTGCGGTCAACCTCGTTGCTCGCCCCCTCTTCATCTCCGTTATCGTCCTCATCACTGCCCGCCTTTTCGTCTTCCTGCTTGAAAGCGTAATAGACGGTGAGCGGGAAGCGCGGGTCCATTTTCTCCCGCAGGGTGACAAAAGTTTTCCGAAATCCAGATTCAAAGTGTTCCCTGGCTTGTTCCTTATTGCCTTCAAAGCGTTCCGGTGCTGCGGTCAGTTCCTGGGCTTTAGGCACCAGGATGGTTTTAAAGAGCTCGGGATACAGTTCGCCGATGGTTCGCCTAAGCCAGACATAGAAAAAATCAGAGAGGGCTGCATAGCCGATATTGTCGTAGTAGGGAGGGTCGGTGCTGATCAGAAGACCGCAGGTGTCATTCCAGGCACCGGCGGCATCGACTTGAAGTCCATTCCCGCCGCTTCTTGATGACTTTCCAATTACATCGATACAGTCAGCAACATAGTTGCTACAGGTAGCCCAGGCACCAACCGAATCCCCAAGCGTGTTGGCCTCAGCAAAATTCCAAACCATGGGGATGGCCTGCCGGCCGAACAGATGCATCACTTTCTGATTGCTTGAATTCCAAGTGCAAAGCCCATTATTGAAATCCGCACAGCGGTCCAGCGCCAGCCCCAAAAAAGTGCATACAGCCTTGGCATAATCATCGGCTTCGGCATCCAAAAGTCCAGTTTTAAGGGCATCCCCCACCACATCCTGGCCCACTTCCTTTATCAGATCACTGAAGGTGCCCAAGGCCGTGAGCTGGCGGGGAGTGAAGAGGTAACCGAACTGTGTCATACCGTAGGGGACACACCATATGTTCCTTGGGTCATGGGCAACCTTTTCTTCTAGAACGCATGGTGCAGTGGCTACAGATACAGATTCCTGATCTTCTGTTGCCGGTAAATAGACACGCCCGCGTGGAATCTCGGCAACAATAGCCAATAATCGGTAGCCCATTCTCCTTTGCTGACCTTGCTCTTTGACATGCGTATCTGGCATAGACTGTCCCGTAAGTAGGCAGTTGAATTTCGCGCCTCGAGCCAACTTTGTGCCTGCTTTTGTAAAACTTCTGTCTGGTGGCTCTCCAGTCTTCACCTCAAACCGCCATGTATTATCCTCTTTATCCACCACGGGTTCCAGCCAAGCAAGGTTGCCCTTCTTGGAGAACAGCCAATATGTACTAATCAGCGGTACATGCGCCCCTTGGGCCGCTGGATTCGGGCTGGCCACTGTCCGCGCCCACAGCCAGGCGATCACGTTCGCCTCCCGCCCCCCGTATTCTTTAGGCAACCTGACCTTGGGGTAGAGATGGCCGATCTTTTCGGTGGCCCGTTCCCGGATCAGGTTTCCGTACCAGCGAACGTCCTCGGCAAGCCCTCCCGCTCCACTCCAGCCGGTCTTGCGCAGGGCATTGCCGTGCACTTCCGGATTCACCGGTGGGCGGTCCAGCCAACGGGGCACGAGTTCCAGGTTGCATTTGTTGAGCAGCACCGCCACCGGATTGAGATCGGCCGCATGAGCCGCGAAGCCCAGCCGCGCGGCCTCCAGCGGAATGGAGCCGCCTCCGGCGAAGGGGTCGAGCACCGGCGGCAGCTTTCCGTCCGCGTGTCTCAGCATTTCCTCTCGTGCTTTGGCATACACCTCGGGCCGCTCGTGCAGTTTTTTCTGCATCAACTCGCGGACGATGTCAAAGAGCCGCTCCCGCTCGGTGTTTTGTGCTTCCTCACTTGGAAACTTGTCCGGATGAGACGAGGGATCATCCACCACCGAGGCAAACAGCACCGCCCGCGCCGTGGGCAGCGGCAGCCTGGCCCACCAGTGGTGAATCCCCTTGGGATGCGGCCCAATGCCCGGCATCTTGTCGTATGCCGACGCGTCATTGATCTCCGGCAACGGAAGTGCGCCCTCGATTAATTTCTTGGGGTGTGTAGTTTTTTGGTTCATTCAACAATCTTCCTGGGAATTCTGGCTATAAACAGGTTTCGTTCAGAGTCTGATACCAATTCCAAATCAGGTACATATTTCAGCGCTCGCAGGATACCGGTCCCGGTGCCTCGGTACGGTAGTTCCTTGATAGCAAACGATGCCAGAAGCGGATTTCGTATATTTGATATGCCGTAACGGATGTTCTCGACGGTCAGATTGTTCGGCAACATGCCGGGGCTTATGAGTTCGACCCGATTGTCGAAGATCATGACGCGCCACGGAGCAGAAATGAAGTAGTCACGGTGCAGAAGCATATTGACGACGAGTTCCTCAAGCGCTTCAATAGGTATCTCGATATCCCCCTCGGTGTTGAAATCTTTCTCGCCCTGCAGGCGGCGAAGATTACGGGTCAGAAAGGACATGACACCCCTGTGCATGTCACGTATGCAACCTCCGATATCTTCGCTGTCCCGATACTTTTCTCCTGCCGGGTCGTTGCCGACAAAAGAGACTGCCTTGACAATGAATGCTGGTCGGTATCGCTGCGGATTGCGACCAAAGAGGATCAGCCCTGCAAGATTTAGATTGTTGTCGTGCGCCAGACCTAAATTGTTCAACAACTGCCCGATGGATATCCCATCCCTTTCCAGAGCCTCATCGAGTTCCTCGCCGTATTGTTTTGCGAAGAACTCGCCAAGGTGTGCCATGGCCAGGTCGCCAAACACGGTGCCTTCAATAGGTACTTCATCCGCATGAACGAGATCAGCTTCCTGAAACATGCGTTGGATTTCTTCCCTGGATGTGACCCGTCGTTTATCGGCACCTGCCTTTGCCCAATAAACACCGTTGTTATCCGCATATGGTTTTGAAATACCCTCCGGTACCGTGATCACCATGACAACCTGGCTCCCCGCAACGGCTACATTCTCATTGAACGTATTGACAGGTGGTCGGACATTGTTCGTTGTGACATTTGATACCAGTATATTGATTCGCCGGATATCTTCAGGACTAAGCCCTACTATTTCTCCATGATCACTGATGCCTACCAGTATCTTTCCTCCTTTGCTGTTGGAAAAAGCGACTATTTCTCCAGCAAGCGATTCAGGATTTGTCAAATTGAGCTTGAATTGTGTCCGGCTGTCTTCGCCGCGACTGACAAGTTCGATAAGTTCTATTGCTTCCATAACTTGTAAATCTCCTTCCGGCGGGCGAACGCCTCATGGCCGCCCTCCATAATCGAGACGATGGCCTTCTGAATCTCCGGCTGGTCAATGCTGCCAACCTCGACGGCTCCTGCGCCGGACACAAATGTGCACGCACCGACCTGTTCAGCATCGCCCAAGACGGGGAAGTTCGCGTTGTGCGTCGCGAAAATGAACTGGATGTTTTTCTTCAAAGACCGTAGCAACTTGATAACGTCCTCGAAAATCGTCTGATTGTCGAGGTCGTCTTCGGGCTGATCAATGACAATCAGGTCATTATCCCGCTGGCTTAAGATGAAGAGAATCAGGGCAGAAGCCCGTTGCCCAAGGGAGTGCTCCCGCAGTTCCTTTCCGTGATACATGATCTGGTAAATGTTCGGAACCTGCCATACCAGAAGCGATGCCTTCGCTTCGTTGAAGTACTGCCGGAACACATCGCCGGACTCGCCTAATGCGTTGCTAATCGTATCCAGGGTTTCATACATGGAAATGAAATCGGCATGGCCTTCCAGTGCGGATTCAAGCGTTGCTTCACGGAGACGGCTTCCTCGAAAATGGTTTTTGATCTCCCCCAGCATTGCCATCCGCCCACCCTTGTACAAGGGAGTAATTTGCAGTGCACTCTGGCTGTCGTTCAGTTTCTTGATCTCTCTCTCTATCTCCTTAAACTCCCTATGCCACAAGTCGTTGAGCAGCTTCAGTTCCTTGAGAAACTCATCGTGCAAAGCTTTCTTTTTCGCACGGCTTTTTGCAATCTCTGAAAGTGCCAACTTTACCTTCTGCAGATCGGTGTTCAGTTTGACGAAATCGTCGGGACGAACGCTCACACTGCCTTGCTGCTGGAGTTTCTCGCTCAGTTGCCGTTCGGTTGCCGCAAACTCCTCCTTCAATGTCTCGCGCAGGCGCTGCAATTCGCCGAATTTCTCGCGAAGCAAACGTGCGTCACTTTGGGCATGCACAAGAACCTGGCGTATTTTATCAGGCGTCTCACGGATTCGGTCGAGAATCGTGTTCATTTCCAAAAACAAGTCGGCATTTTCCTCGGATGCAAGATGCGGGATTGCTAAGAGCTCCGCTTCCTGATCCTTCAAGAAGGTGTCAAATGCCTGGACGAAGGTTTGCGCTGCTTCCGTGGCGCGGCTGGCGTGTGTTTCGTCGGTGCTGAACTGAACCTGGCGCTTGAGTTGCTCCTCTACCCCGAAGTCACGAAAGAGCTTTAATCGGAATTCGGTGTCTTTCTTCTTGGCTTCGTACTCGGCCTCCTGCGCGTCCAGATCCTTCAATTTGTCGAGATTCGTCATTACATCCAGCACCCGTTGGCGTTGAGCGCTGATCTCTTTGCGGACGATATCGAGCTTGGAACCCAGCAAACGTTCTACCAGTTCGCGTTCAGAACCCTCCCCACGTTTGACCAGTTCCTTCTGTCCGAAGAATAGCGGCTTTTTAATAGGGATGCTTACACCGGGACGCAGTTCCCCATCGTAGTAAACATCTTTGCGCTCATTCAAAATGCGGCGAATTTCGAAGAGACGACCCTGCGCATCCTGGGCTTCAACCACCACTTTGCCGCCACTCTTGAGTGCGAATCGAACGAGGCCTTCTTTGTAGTTCAGGTCAACCTCAGCGGAGGATTCGGGCATGGGTAGTTCGAGGGCATAGCGAAGACATTCAAGGATAGCTGACTTCCCGCTGCCCCGAATCCCGATAAGGCAACTCATTTCGGGCGAAAAGGGGATACGTCTTCCGTCCAGGATGCCGCCTTCAAAGCGTATCGCTTGCACCCAGGAATGAGGTTGGGATGTGATTTCCTGAGAGCAAAGCCGATCGGCACCAGGTTTCAGGGCAAACTGCACGGCCTCAAACGTAAAAGCGCCGATCTTGATGAAGGTCTTTTCGCCTCGACCGATTTCGGACATAGTCTTCGGGTCGGAGCCTTCTACCTCTGCCGGGTACCAGTCTCCCAGCCAGCCTTGAACTTTCTGTTTGAGGTCGCGGGTGCGGACTTTCTGGAATGCTGCCGTCCTTTCCTGAAAGAGTTCGTTTCTCCCCAGTTCCTGAAGTCGGCCGCCATTAAGGCCACCCGGACCGTAGAGACCGTTGTCAGCTTCAACGTGGGCGAAGATCAAAAAATAGTCCCGGTCGAACTTGTCCAGTTCCCGGATTGTCTCCAACAAGTCATGATTAGAGCGCGCATTGCTGTTGTCGTAGTTCGATTGACCGGCAAAGGTAAGATTCAGAAAACTGTCAATATAGTCCTTTTGCTCTTTGTTAATTATCCACTCATCACTGAAAATCACCAAAGTATGTATGCCGTTTGATCCATCTTTAACCGAGAGCTCGACACCCGGAAGAAGATGAATATCCTCCTTGTCGGCTGCTTTCCGGAGGGCCTTGAACTCTTCACGGTCGAACTTGTTATGATTTGTGATAACACCGACACGGATGTCGGCACTCCTGAGAGCCGCGATGTATCGCGCCACGAAATCCTGCTCTTTTCCATCGTCCTTAAACTCTTTGTCGGGCCGCGTGTGCAGATGGAAATCCGCACGGACCCAGCGGCTACCGTACTCGAAAAAATGCTCATGGTCAGTCATTGGATTATCCTTCATATTCATCCCGGCGGCCCTCCCCTGCCCAGCAACTCTGATAACCGGTAATTCACGCTTGTAACGCCGAAGTCTGGTTCACGGCCGAAGGGCTCCCGCACATAGGTGATGTCCACCACCTGTTCGCCGCCTGCTTGTGCCTCGGCAGAGAGGTTGACCTGCACAATTGCCAGAATGAACTGATCCGGCTTGTTCAGTGCGGTCAGAATCTCGTTCTTGGTGATGGTCACAGTATCCGCCCCCCGCACGCGCCCCTTCACCTCGATGAAGCGAAGACGGGAATCAACAGCCGGGTCGCGTGACTCGATGTCATAGCCACACTTGTCGGCTGCTACGTCGCGTGGCGCAAACCCGAGTTCCTGTTCAGCCGCGATGACCGCTTGCATGGCGATCATTTCAACGCGTTTGGTCTCCATGGCCTGAAACGTGGAGGATTGTCCTCCACTCAATTTCATGAGAAGTCCTGCCGGGACGATCAGTGCGCCGCCGATGATGTTCGGCGGAAGCGGCGAGATGCGACGTTCCTGCTGAAGATCTTCCATCCGCTTCTGCAGCCGCATCGTCAAATCGTCGGCCCGCTGACGAGCCTTGCCGGAGTTGATCTTTGCATTGATCTTGCCCGCCTGTTCTTCGTGTTTGAGCTGCTCCGCCTGATGGTCCCAGTAAGTGATCTCCGTCGTAAGCCTTTCCTTGACTGCGGCCATGGTCTTCTCGACTATCTGTTCCTTGCGGTCCTTAACCTCCTGGAGGTGAGATGGCACCAGGTTCCGGACAGCATGGTCGAGGGCGCGAGATTCGATCTCGCTCCTCAGCCAGCCGGGCTTTTTCATATGCCGGATCAAGGCCAGCTCCGATTCAGTGGGCGGCCGGTAGTCAAGGTATGGCGCATATCCAGCACCACGAACATCGCCGGATGCTGTCACTTCAGCGAACTGAACCTGGCGAGAGACCACGCGCCGGTTTCCACTCCGATCCGTGCGCGCATCCTGGATGGAGTGCTCCAGGTACACGAGCGCCCGCACATCCTCGTCCGGGGAGTTCTCGTCAACCAGGATGGCACCTTGTCGCAGGAGGTCCCGGTGCCGTTCAAGGATCAGGTCTATAGTGGCGTCGAGAAGCGGGTGGCCGGGACAAATGAACTCCGCCAGGGGCTTGCCGGGGACGCTGATCAGTTCTTTTTCGAACGACAGGCGTTCGTATCGCGTGAGGACGGGATCGCGCATGCCGATGATCCGATCCCGCTTGCGAATGACGGCCGGAACGTGGGTCGCCTCGTAACGCTTCGGCTCCCTTTCCCGCAAGGTGCCGCCGAGCCGCTTGAAGGATTCATTGAAGAAGGCGGCAACGAAATGGGGCTGGAGGCGGCGAGCCTCGGCCCGTTCCATGTCTTCCCGAATCTCCCGGACGCGGGAGGCATCCATGGAGTCGTGCGCCAGGGCGTGTTCCTCGATCAGATCGCGGAGTTTGTTCCGATCCATGGCGTTGTCGACGACCTGGTTCAGCCGCGCACGCACTTCCGGATGGTCTCCGTACCGAATGGCCTCCATGAGGAGGCTCCGCAGAGGCTTATCACCGAAAAGCAGTTTGCCGAGGATGTCGAATACCTTTCCTCCCAGCGCCTTACGTTCCTCCTCCAACTTCTCCAGCAGGCGGCGATACACATCGCCTTCCCGCGTCTTTGACGCGACGAGGTTCCAGCAGTGGCAGACCTCCGTCTGCCCGATGCGGTGGATGCGGCCAAACCGTTGTTCGAGACGGTTCGGGTTCCAGGGTAAATCGTAATTGACCATCAAATGGGCCCGCTGCAGGTTGATACCTTCGCCAGCCGCGTCCGTGGCGATGAGCACCTCTGTGGCTCTATCCTGAGTGAAGAGCGATTCATTCTTCTTTCGTTCCTCACGGCCCATGCCTCCGTGAATAGTCACGACGGATTCCGGCTTCCCGATCACCGACCCGATCCGGTCATGAAGGTAATTCAAGGTATCGCGATGCTCGGTGAAAACGATCAGCTTGCGGCGATGACCATGGGCATCGAACATCTCCGTCTGGTTCTGCAGTAGACTCGAAAGCTCATCCCATTTGCGGTCCGTGCGTGATTGACGAACCCGCAGGGCCACTTGCTCCAAATCCTTGAGAATTGCGATCTCCGCCCTTAGCTCGGCGATTGTCTGGGCTGCCGAGGCCAGATCGACAACGCGCTCTTCCGTGTTCTCGACTTCCTCATCCGGCGCGTCTTCGAGATCTTCAAGGTCATCTTCGGACAGGGACGGGACATCCTTGTACCAATCGATACGGACCTCTGCGCCACGTTTGAGGAGTTCCTCCTCGCGGCATCTCTTTTCCAGTCGCTCCCGACGCCTGCGGAGCGATTGATAGATGGCTTCCGGCGAAGAGGCCAACCGACGCTGCAGGACCGTCAAGGCAAATCCGACCGTGCCTTTGCGGCCGTCGTTGGCAAGTTGTTCGGCGCGGTTGAACTCATCGCGAACATACTCCGTCACACGCTGGTACAGGTCCGCTTCACCGTCGGAAAGCTCGTATTCGACGGTGTAGGCCTTACGCTCCGGGAACAACGGACGACCATCAAACTTGAGCAGGTCCTCCTTAACCATCCGACGCATCAGATCACCGGCATCGATGGAATGAACGCCGTCGCGGAACTTGCCCTCGAAGCGGTCGCCATCGAGCAGCGCCATGAACAACTGAAAGTCCTCTTCCTTTCCGTTGTGCGGCGTGGCCGTCAGAAGCAGGAAATGACGAGTGAGGACGGAAAGAATCTGTCCCAACTGGTGGCGTTTGGTCCTGCGGATTTCACCGCCCCAGAAGGATGCGCTCATCTTGTGGGCTTCGTCGCAGACCACAAGGTCCCAATCCGTGGTCTTCAGTTTCTCCTGTACGTCCTCGTTTCGGCTGAGCTTGTCGAGACGACAGATAGAGAGCGGGTTCTCCGCGAACCAGTTTCCGGTCCGGGCCGCCTCGTACTTGTCATTGGTCATGATTTCGAAGGGCAGATGGAAGCGCCGATAGAGTTCATCCTGCCACTGTTCGACCAGGTTGCCCGGGCAGACAATGAGGCACCGTTGCAGGTCGCCCCGCGCGATCAACTCCTTGATCAACAACCCTGCCATTATGGTCTTTCCGGCCCCGGGATCATCGGCCAGAAGAAAGCGAAGTGGCTGCCTTGGAAGCATCGTCTCGTAGACCGCCGTGATCTGATGTGGAAACGGATCGACGAGTGAGGTGTGGACCGCCAGGAGCGGATCGAACAAGTGCGCGAGACGAATACGGTACGCCTCCGAAACAAGCCGAAAAAGGTCGGAATCACCATCGAAGCTCCAGGGCTTGCCGGATTCCAAAATTTCGATGTCGTCTTCGCGGTCGCGATATATTAATTCATTGGCCAGCTTCCCTTTGCTGTCTTTGTAGGTCAGTTCGATGGCGACAGAACCAATCCAGGACACATCGACCACGGTTATGAACCCCTCCGGCAGAATGCCTTTGACAGTCGCACCGCGTTTCAGTTCTTCGAGTCTGGCCATCAGGATTCTCGTTGTCTGATTTTAGATTGTTCATTTTCCGGCGGAGAAGTGTTCGCACCACCGCTTCTCACCCACTTGTCAACTTCTCGCTGGTTGAATTTCCAAAGCCGACCGATCTTGTGGCCCGGCATCTGCCGTTCACTGATCCACTTGTAGACCGTGTCCCGCTTGATACCGAGATGGCCGGCAATCTCATCTACTGAAAGCCATCGGTCTTCCATCATTCGACCTCGCTCACTGTTTGCTTCATCGGTTGCCTCCCAACAGCATCTTTCTTTTGGTTGATCGGTGTCCCACGTTCCAGTCCTCGTTGCTTGCATCCCAACAAACCAAGACAAACAGGGTTACAATATATCAAACTGATGCCAAATGTCAAACTGTTTATCCGGTTTGTTGCTAACATGAAATAGTGCCTCAGGGCGGGTCTTTCATTGACGGCGCCTTTCCAAAGGGTATACAGGAAGGAAAAAGGAGGACTGAAACAGGCAAACGTGTTCATGACCGGCGGCACGGGCTTTGTCGGAGCACTCCCGGCGCGCGATCCGGTCCACAGAGGCCGCCGGCGACAATGATCCCGACGTCCACGCTGGAAGGAACGGAAAGAAGCATAAAAGGGATTTCATGCCCGGCGGGAAACCCGACGATCGGAGGCTCGTGTTTCTGCCCGGGAAATTCGGCTCCGTTCTGCTTCGAGGACAGCGTGTGGAGTACGGACGGGGGTCACCGTTTGTGAACAGACGGGGGATGGAGCAGGTCTATTCCGCGTTCCATCAGGTATTCCTTCACCTGACCGATACCGATGACCCGGTAATGAAAAACAGAGGCGGCCAGGAGAATCCGGGCGCCCCCTTCCGTTACCGCTTCGTAGAAATCCTCCAGTTTCCCCGCGCCGCCCGAGGCGATGACGGGAACCGTCAGGGCGCTTGAAATGGCCCGTGTAAGCGGGATGTCGTACCCCTCCCGTGTTCCGTCTCCGTCCATGCTGGTGGGAAGAATGACACCGGCGCCACGGTCCTGGCATTGCCGGGCCCACTGGACTGCATCGATACCCGTCGGTTGCGTCCCGCCGGAAGTCACCAGCTCGAACCCGGAGGGCATGGCGCCGTTGCGGCGGGCATCGACGGCCACGACGATACGCCCGGAACCGAACCGTCTCGATGCTTCGTCGATCAGGTCGGGACGTTTTACGACGGCGCTGTTGACGGAAACCCTGTCGGCGCCGGCTTCGAAGGTGAGTTCCATGTCCTCCGGAGACGATATGCCTCCCCCGACGGTCAGGGGAATGTCGATGACTGAAGAAACAGCCCGTACCCACTCCAGGCGTGTCCCGCGGTTCTCGAGAGTGGCCGCTATGTCCAGCATGGCCAGCTCGTCCGCCCCCTCGGCCTGATAGAAGGCGGCGCCTTCCACGGGATCACCGGCATCCCTCAACCCCACAAAGTGGATCCCCTTGACGACGCGACCGTCTTTCATGTCGAGACAGGGCATAATGGTCACCGGACGTATCGCCGTCTTTTTCTGTTCCATGGCCATGTTCACCTCCCCGCCTCGCCCTCGTCGGCTGTGACCCCGCCGTATCGGGACAGGTCCAGGCCGGAAACAAGTTCCTTGAGTTCTCGAAGCACCTGCCCGCCAGTCCGGTATGCAATGGCATGCCACCCGCATTCCCGGGCCCGCCCGCAATTTCCCTCGTTGTCGTCAATCAGGCATATACATTCCCCCGGAATGTCCAGGCGGCGCGCCGTTTCAACAAAAACCTCACCGTCCCGCTTGCTGAGACCCAGGTGAAAACTGTTGGAAACATAGTCGAAGTGCCGGAAAAACCCGTCCCGGGCATCGAGCCGGTCAAGCCAGTCGGTCTGATCGCTGAGAATTCCCACTGTCAGGTCCAGGGACCCGAGATCATCGGCCAGATCCAGAACCCATGGACGCAGTACAAAGCGCGCCAGGATTTCCCGGCGCAGGCACTCATCGGTCCCCGCGATACCGGTTTTTTCCCGCAGGGCCTTCCAGAAAGCGGCCTCATCGGCACGGCCCGTGAGGTATCCCGTGGATGCCACCAGATCGAAGGCGGCGTCGATGAAAAAATCCCTGTCCAGGCCGCCGGTGTCCGCCAGAGCCGTCAGTCCTCCGACGAATCCTTCCTCGGCAATGACCCCTCCGTAGTCGAACAGAACCGCGGCGATCCCCGCGTTGCCCATGGATGTTACCCCGCCGCTCACAGCGAGGCCCTTCGAAGCATGTCCCGGGCATGCATGTGCCACGATTCGTCCACGGCTTGTCCCTGGGCAATGAGATCGAGCACCTGCTGCTTTTCTTCGGGAAAGCGGTATCCCTCGTAGTCCTGGGTAAAGAGAAGCCCTCCCCTGCCGTCGATCCAGGAGTTCATGGCATGATCGAAGCAGACCCTCGATGTCACGTCAAGCCCCTCGACCATCACCTTCAACTCTTCCAGCCGTTCGTGGGGCGACGAGAGGGTCAGCCTGCCCGCCTTGTAGTCGTCGTACAGGGGCGTACCGGGCCGGGGAACCAAGGGGCGCGAACGGATATAGTGGGGGTTAATGGCCGTCAGAACGCGGGCCGTGTTTTCGGCATGCTGCTTCCAGCGCTCGCGTCCTCCCAGGTCGGGCATCCAGTATTCGGAAAGCTGGAACCCCGCTTCAACGGCCTGCCTGCCCCCCTTGATCTGTTCCTCGCCGGTGACCCCCTTTCGGATGAGACCCAGCAGCTCGTCGTCTCCCGTTTCAAGTCCCACGTGAAGGCGGTCGAGACCAGCCATGCGGATGTTTTTCAGGTCTTCCGGTTTTCTCTGGGCCAGCGTTTTGGAGCGGGCGTAGCTGGTGACGCGGGACACCCAAGGCAATTGTTTTCTCAGGTGAACGAGTACGTCGACAAGCTCCGGGGGACGCATGATGACACTGTTCGCGTCCTGGAGGAAAACCGTTTTGCCTCCCGAGTAGAGCCAGTTGAACACGATGATGAAACAGTGGTTTCCGTTCAGCGACGGATCGGCCCGCACAATGGCGGCACCCACGTCCCGGGTGATCCTGCCGCCGAAACCAAGTTTCCACGAAATCGACCGGATGTCGTCCGCCATTTCGCGCACGGCGTCAATATCGGCCTTGATATGCTCCACCGGACGGTACTCAAAGGTATGGTTTTTATACATTTCACAGAATGTACACTTGTTCCAGGGACAGTTCCTGGAGACCCTGAGGAGCAATGAAGAGCTTCCGCCTTCACTGGGCGGGCGGTACACGCCCACATCGAAGGTGAGCGTTCCGAGTTTTTGTATAGTCGAATCCGGCATCATGGGGACATTTCCTTTTTCCTTTTTTTCAGTCAGGAAGTTCCGTATTGATCAGGGCCTAATATAGTGTCCACCGGGGGCTTTGTCAAAAAAAAGGGCGGCCCCCGGGGGCCGCCTCGGAAAACGTTCCGTGTCGAAAGCGGGTTCAGGCACCCGCCTCTTCATGACGCTGCCGGATGAGCTTCTTGACGAAAACCTCCTCCCGCTCCATCTCTTCGATTCTTCCGGTGATGTAGACCTTCGCTTCTTCATGCTGGGGTATGAAGATTTTCTCCAGGGCATTGACCCGGCGCTGGACCTTCTTGAGTTCCCGGGAAAGCAGAATGATGACCCGGGCGATGGCGGCGTACTCGGAAAGTATCCGAAGTGCCCTGATTGATTTCTTTTTCGCTTCGTCGTAGGAAGCGGTTGACTGCGGAACAGTGTGGGCTACGGGCAGCTTCTTTTCCCTGATAGTGATTTTCGGAAGCCGAAGGCCCATGAGTCGGGTCGATTCCATCCGAAGGTAGTAGCTCCTTTTTTCGGAACTGCTCTGCAGCGTCAGGACGTCTGAACCCATGTCAACGGCGGCCAGGCGGTAGGCTCCGTAGAACGAACCGAGAACGTCCGCCAGTTCCGCCTCGATGCGCCGGGCTTCTCCCACGCGTTTCATGATCTCGATTACCAGAACCTCCCGCTTCTGGTTCAGCAGGTCGTATCCTTCGTAGGCGAAGGTGAGTTCGTCCTTGATTTTTCGCAGTGACGATTTGGTCGGTGGAAGTTCCAGGTGCGGCATTCTTATCCCTTGCCTTCAGCAATGTAGTATCGCTGTATATCCTCGCGGCTGATGCGGTACAGCTCTTCCTGAGGCAGGTACGACAGCATCCGCCAGCCCATCTCGAGGGTCTGCTCGACAGTCCTGTTTTCAAACTCTCCCTGCCGGAGAAACTCATCTTCAAAGGCAACGCCGAAGGTAAGATAGGTCTTGTCGAGTTCGGACAGTTCCTCTTCCCCGACGATCGCCGCCAGGGACCGTATGCGCTTGACCTTGGCGTAACTGGCGAAGAGCTGTGCCGCCACCTGCGCGTGGTCACCCCGGGTCCGCCCTTCGCCGATACCGTCTTTCATCAGCCTCGACAGCGAGGGAAGCCCCGCGATGGGCGGGTAAATACCGCGATTGAAGAGCTCCCGCTCCAGAACGATCTGTCCCTCCGTGATGTAGCCCGTCAGGTCCGGCACAGGGTGGGAAATGTCATCGCTGGGCATGCTCAATATGGGCATCTGAGTTATGGATCCATTAAAACCCTTGAGCCTGCCGGCCCGTTCGTAAATGGAGGCCAGGTCGCTGTAGAGATACCCCGGGTACCCTTTGCGGGAGGGAATTTCGCCCCGGGAGCTGGAAAGCTCCCGGAGGGATTCGCAATAGTTGGTCATATCCGTGAGGATGACCAGGACGTGCATCCCCTCGTCAAAGGCCAGGTGCTCGGCCAGGGTCAGCGCCACCCGGGGCGTCACGAGCCGCTCGATCGAAGGAGCGTCGGCGAGACTCAGAAATATTGCCGAGTGGGTGAGAACCCCCGATTCCTCCAGGGAGTTTATGAAAAACCGGGCCACGTCGAACTTGACCCCCATGGCGGCGAAAATGACGGTAAATTCCTCTTCTTCGGTGAGGATCATGGCCTGCCGGGCTATCTGGGCGGCGATGAGGTTATGGGGCATACCGCTACCGGAGAATATGGGCAGTTTCTGTCCCCTGATCAGGGTGTTCATGCCATCGATGGCGGAAATGCCCGTCTGTATGAAATCCCTGGGGTATTCCCGGCTCCAGGGGTTGACGGGCAGCCCGTTCACGTTCATGCGCCGGTCGGTCACCACCTGGGGATACCCGTCAATGGGGCGTCCCAGCCCATCGAAGACCCGTCCCAGCATGGCCCGGTCAACGGGTATTTCCTGGGCGCGCCCGACGAAGGAGACGCGCATGCCCTCCAGGGCCAGTCCGCTCGTACCTTCAAAGACCTGGACCACCGCCTTGTCTTCATCGACTTCCAGTGTCTCGCCAACTCGCAGTGTCGATCCGTCCCGAATCTCGACAATCTCTCCGAGGCCGACCCCCTTTACCCCCTGGACAAAGATCAGCGGCCCCGAGATTCCCGCTATTCTCGTGTATTCGATTTCGAAGGACATGATCACACCCCCAGAACCAGTTCTTTGAGCGATTCAACCTCTTTCATGAGGCGTTCATGATAATCGTCTATCAGTTCGGTCTCCTTGTTCGGTATCTCCGACTTCAGGCGCACCATCCCGGTAACCGCTTCGAGGTCGGTAATGTCCTTAAGAACAAGACCGGCCTGTACCAGTTGCATCCCCCGCTCGTAGAAGGCGACCAGCATCTTCAGAATTTTCAGTTGTTTCTCGGGACTGCAGTATTTGTCCACGGGATCGAAGGAATTTTGCTGCAGAAAAGCGTTCTTGATCATTTCGGCCACGTACAGGGTGAACTGCTGGGTTGTCGGCAGGGCGTCGGCCCCCACGAGCTTGACCAACTGTTGGAGCCGGTTGTCTTCGAGCAGAATATTCATGGCTGCGTTGCGAACGGCAAGCCACTGGCTGTCCAGGTTCTTCCACCAGCTTTCTATGTCGTGGAGGTACTCCGTATAGCTGTCTATCCAGCTGATGGACGGATAGTGGCGCGCGTCGGCGAGCGTCTTGTCCAGGGCCCAGAAGCACCGCACGAATCGCGATGTATGCTGGGTGACGGGCTCGGAAAAATCACCCCCCGGCGGTGAAACGGCGCCAATGATCGTGATGTCGCCGTCGGCTCCCGACAGTGTTTCCACCAGGCCCGCCCGCTCGTAAAATTCAGCGAGCCGCGTGGCGAGATAAGGCGGGAATCCTTCTTCTGCGGGCATATCGCCCAGCCTGCTCGAAAGTTCCCGCAGGGCCTCGGCCCACCGTGACGTTGAATCGGCCATGATGGCCACGCTGTACCCCATGTCGCGGTAGTATTCGGCGATGGTGACGCCCGTGTAGATACTTACCTCCCGGGCGGGAACCGGCATGTTCGATGTGTTGGCGATCATGACGGTCCGCTCGATCAGGGGGCGTCCGTTCCGTTCGTCGATGAGGTTGGGAAATTCCGTGAGAACGTCGGTCATCTCGTTCCCCCGCTCGCCGCAGCCGATGTAGACAATGATATCGGCATTGCACCACTTTGCCAGGGCGTGCTGGGTCATGGTCTTTCCCGTTCCGAAGCCACCGGGAATGGCCGCCGTTCCGCCCCGGGCGATGGGGAAAAAAGTGTCGATGATCCGCTGGCCCGTCACCAGCGGAATGTTTGGGTTCTTCTTCTGCTTCACCGGTCGGGGGGTCCGTACGGGCCAGTACCCGGCAAGCTTCCCCTCGTATGTGCCCCTGGAGGTCTCCATCCTGTAAACTACGTCCTCGATGGTGTATTCCCCGGCTTCAGCGATGCCGGTGAGCGTACCCGAAAGACCGGGCGGAAGGACTACACGGTGTGTTATGAGGTAACTTTCCTGTATCTCACCGATGACGTGCCCTTCCCGCAGCGTTGTCCCGGCGGTTACGGAGGGGATGAATTTCCATTTCCTGTTTGTATCCAGGGCGGACAGTTTTATACCCTTTTCAATGTAGCTGCCGCACAGGTCGGCAATGCCCACAAGCGGCCTCTGTATGCCGTCATAAATACTCGCAATAAGCCCCGGACCCAGAAGGACTGACAGCGGCCTGCCCTCGGAAACCACCTCGTCCCCCGGTTTGAGCCCCGTGTTGTCTTCGTACACCTGGATCAGGGCTACTTCCCCGAGAAGCCGTATGACTTCTCCGATGAGCCGTTCGGGCCCCACCTCGGCGATATCGAACATTTTGATGCCCCTCATGCCCACGGCTTTGACGATGGGGCCGTTAACCGAAATCACTCTTCCCCCTATGAGGCCATCCATGCCATTTCCCCCGCTTTATTCAGTAAAACCATGTTTTTTCAGAACATCCATCACCTCGCGGCGGATCATGGCGGATTTTCTGAAATAGATTCTGTCCACGGCGCCGTTCAGAATACGACCGTCCTCACGATCCTCGACGAGTGCCCCGCCCCGTTGAAGGGTTTTGTCTTCCTCGATGGTCCAGGGGGCTGTGCGGCCCGACTCGGCCATGGCTTTCTCGATATCCTTCCGGAACCCGAGATCCTCGCCTCTCAGCATGACGCGGGCCTCGCCGGGAACCCGTTCCAGGGCCCCCGTGATGAATCGCAGGAGAAAGTCCCTGTACCGGGGATCGGAGCCGATGGCCCGGAAGGACTTCTCAACGCACCCCTCGGTGAGATCCTCCACGGCCCGGAGCCGAAGTTTCCTCTTTTCCAGGATGCCCCGGTTGGCAATCCGCGACCGTTCCCATTCCAGACGCTCGGTAATGTCGGCTTCAACCTCCTTCAGGCGCCGGTCAATGTCGGCGGTATGGCTCTCGTCGAGCTGCTTCAGCTCCAGGGCTTCCCGCCCTCTCACGGCCTCAATCGCCCGGTGCGCCTCTTCCCTGATGGAGTTCTCCAATGATGAATTTTCCATGAATACCCCTTCCGCCAAAATTACAGGGCGATACCGAGCGCCTCGGTGATGTAGTCCAGGGCCGAGGCGCTGAATCCTTCTTCATCGTCGATACCGGGTATCTCAACGACCACAGGCAGGGCGCCCGTCATGGCCATTGCGCTGATTCTGGCCTGAAGTCCCCGGGCCAGGTCGTTGGTAACAGCCAGGATGCTCGCGTCGCCCCGCGAAACAATATCATCGAACCTGCTTTCCGCTGTCTCCTCATCGCACACCACTCCGATTATTCCGGCGAGGCGAAAGGCGCTTACCGTATGAATGTCACCGATCAGATAGATTCTGCTCATGGCATGACACCCTTGTCAGGATGCCGCCCGCGACAGATCGCGCCGGCATCCGTCCTGTTACAGCTTGTTCAGGATCATGATGGAGATAATCAGGCCGTAAATGGCGATACCCTCGGCAAGACCCACGAAGACAAGGACCCGCCCCATCATTTCCGGTTTTTCACTGATGGCACCCATGCCTGCCGATCCTATCTTTCCGACGGCGAAGCCGCTTCCGATACAGGCCAGGCCGACGGCCACAGCCGCCGACATGTACGCGGGCCCGAGCCATGTCGTACCCCCGACCGATTCCGTCGCCCAGAGCAGATCGGGACATACCATCATACCGATACAAACGAGAATCGCCACCGACGCCCCTCTTACCGTGCTGTTCGCCATCATCATGCACCTCCGCTGTTTTCAATTGCATCACCGGGCAGGGAGAGTGTAGTCCTGTCCCCGCTTTCCGTTCATCGTCAGACCTCGACCCGCTTGACTTCACCGGGCGGCCGTTCCGCCAGCCTGAAAGGCTCGAAAACCACGCCGGAACCCTTGAAAAACTTGCTGAAGAATTCGTAATATTCCAGCCTCAATGACTGTATGCCGCAAATCAGCCCCTCAAAACCGATAATGAATATGTTTCCCGCGACGATCACCGCGATGGCTCCCGGGGAACGCAGCGAGGGATCGAGCATGTGCGCCAGTGTGTAGGTTACAATGCCCAGGCCGGCGTGAGAAAGGGCGAAGGCACCGACCCTGATGAAGGAAATCGTGTTGGCGAGCATGCTGATTGCCAGCTCGAATATTTCCATGATCGTCTCGACGATGTACTCAACGGCGCTGTGGGGCGCGCGGCTTTTGAATATAAGCGGTCCCAGGACACCCCGGAGGGCGAAAAGGACAACCGGGAAGAGTATGAAGACCGATGTTTCCCACAGAACGGGCACGTGGTCCGTCGCCACGAACCGTACGGCGAAAAAAACCAGGGCGAGGTAGGGAACCAGGATGACAAGCCCCCGTTCCTCCAGCAGGGCTTCCCCGTATTCACCGTTCATAACGCAGTTGATCATGTTGATGATCAGCCCGACGGTAATGATGACAACGCCCATCATGACGGTGAACCCGAAGAGGGTCATGATGTTGTTGATGGGGTGGAATATCAGCGCCGGTATGAGGTGCTCGTGAGAAAACACGCTGCCGAAGAGAATACCGCAGAAGGCGGCCCCGAGACCACAGAGAATCATGATGCCTCCGGCCTGGCCGACGGGACCGGCGAGCACGCCTTTCTTCCGGGCAATCCTCCTGAGGATAACGCCGACCAGGGCCAGGGTCAGCCCCTGTCCCAGGTCTCCGAACATGATGCTGAATATGATGATGTAAAAAACGGCCGCCAGGGGTGTCGGGTCTATTTCATCGTTTGAGGGGACTCCCATCGTTTTCACGAGCAGTTCAAAGGGCCTGAAGAGCGCCATGTTCCTCAGGCGGACGGGAGCCCGGGGGTCCCGTTTCCCCTCGATGGAAAGGATGTGCCGATCACCGCAGACACGGTCGAGAAGAGCCGTCAGCCGCTCCCGGTCCCGAATATCCATCCAGCCCGTAATGAACATGGCCCGGGACGAAAAGAGCGACATCCGCAGGGATTTGATAATTTCGTCGACCCTTCTGTAGTGATACAGCATGGCCGGAAGTTTTTCCGCCGCTTTCCGCCTGAGCTCCTCACGGTACCCGCCGAGGATGGATGCTCTCCTCCGCAGCGTTTCCAGCCGCGATTCCGCTCCTTCGACCGACAGGCCGACGATGTCCCGTGAGCGGTCGACAAAGCCCCTGTCCTTCAGGAAGGTCTGCATTTCATCACGCTGGGCCGGCATGGCGACGGCGAAGACATAGGGGCCCTTTCTGACGGCAAGGAAGCCGTCTTTTTCCGAAGGCTCCCATCCCTCGTCTTCGACCGTCCCGAACACCATGGTCATCAACCGCGTCCTGGTAAGCGCCCCGGAATCGACACCCATGGACTCCAGGGCCCGGAAGCAGGAAAGACGATCCTTAAGACGGGTCGATTCTTCGTCGTTTTTCGAACGCAGCCGCTGCAGGCGGTTGACAACGGAGAGCATCTCCATGACGGAGTGCCCGTCCTCCGCCGCGTCGGGTTCTGTTTCCCGCGGCACGTGGATGGAGGAATCGACATCGAGGACCCGCATGATGGCGTCGATCCCCATGAGGATCTCCCGTATTCTCGCCTCCTCGGTTTTCAGCCCTTCCTCGGCCTGGCCTTCATCATGCGAAAAGCGTCCCAGGTGCATGATGCCCGCTCTTCCCAACTCCAGAGAGACATCGTGGTAAAACCGCTTTTCGAGAGCTATGGACACTCTGCGTATGTCGGACTTTACAAACATCGGCGTCCTCAGGTTTCGCTGATGATCCTCTCAAGTATGTCCTCGTGAGGCAACCGGAACCGAAGCCCCTCGAAGATGACGAACATGTTCTGAATCTGGCGGCCCAAAAGCCACAGGTAGGCCGCGACACAGCAGATGGAATGAAAATCGCGGTAGAAGACGTGTCGGATCCAGCGGTAATAATACTGTTCCAGGTGGTGTTCTATGTCCTGCGCGCCCGGTTCCGATCCGGTCTGCTTCTTCAGTTCTTCCAGGTCTCTGTCCAGCTGACGCTCCACGGTGACGATAAAGCGTGCCGGGCCGTCCTCCATGAGATCGTTCGCGATGTTCCCGTAGGCCGTGGCCCTGCCGTACTCCCACCCGTAATTGATGGTAAGCCGCCACTTCCAGGCGGTCATGGACACGGCGGCCCGCATGAAGATGATTTCGCGCAGAAAGGCGGCGTCATCGCGATCGAGAAAGGCGGCGCAATCCAGCATACGGGCCAGCGTAAGCCGGTCAAGGCGGATCAGGAGGTGATCGTAGTTCACCGATCCCCTAAAGAGACCGTCAAGCCAGGTGTCGGTAAGCATGCGTTCGATGGTCTTCGGGGTAAGTTTTTCGTCCAGAAGGCCGCGGTCAAGGATGGCGAAACGGCCGATATCGTACCATTGCTCCGCTACGCTCCTGTCAAAGGCCTTCGCCAGAAGCAGTTTCAGGTTCCGGGCTTCGTAGCGCCGCAAAAAGGCCATAAACAGAGGAGCATGGTAGGCCGTCGCCTCGGCAAGGTTAAGGACGTCCCGGATCTGCTCCCTGAAGAGGGCTTCTTTACCGGAGATCGTCATCCGGTGGGCTTCGGCGGTTTTTTCCACAAGGCCTTCCTGCTCCCGCAGTAACGCGTTGTAGTCCCTGAGGCGAAGAAGCCTGCCGCGCATGGCATAGATTCTCGTGTGAAGATATTCCTTGTCGGCGTAATTTTTCATCGTCCCTCAATCAGCGAGCAGGATGGAAAGAATCCGTTCCTCGATCTCCCCCGTAACGTCAGGATCGTTGAGGAAGTGTCTCTGCCTGTTCCGGGTCGACTCGAGTTCTTCTTCCATCGCGCGATTTGCCTCATCCACGGCCTTTTGAAGCCTGCCGTCGGCATCGGCGGCAATGCGCTCGAACTCCCGGTTTTTTTCGTCCTCAAGGGATTTTCTGTGCTCCTCGACAGCCTTTCTGCTGTCCGCTTCAGCTTTTTCAAGCTCTTGGGCACACTGCCGCTCGACCTCGACAATCCGGGCAACCATACTATCCGTAGCCATAGGCCCTCTTTCCTCCTGGACTTGACGACCCCGTTAAAAGTTTAAAGCATCCGATTCGGGACGGCTTTGTAAAAAGTTCCTCAAGGAACGGCGCGCGCATCCTGAAGAATGAGGCGTACGTTAAGGTACGCCGCGATGACGAAGGAAGGAACGCAACCAGGCATCCGGCACCGGTACCGGTGACATGCCTCCGGTACTGGTGTACGAAGCCGTCAGACTTTGTTGTCGTCTTCCTTCTGCTCCCTCTCATAACCGACGGACACACACCAGATAATCCGGTCAAAAAAGAAGACAACCCGGTTATTGACTTCCAGGACCTTTTCGGCTCCCTGATATTCGGCGAAAAATTTTTTCTCTATGAGAAACAGCCACAGGTGACGCTTTATCAGCATCAACATCATGATGACTTCCGAAAGGGGAATGCCCTCATTGTACTTCTCGCGACCCGTTTCCACATAGTGTTCAACGATCTTGCCCTTCGTCTTCCCCCCGCCGAGCCAGGAGCTGAGCATCCCGTAAACATCGTAGATCTGACCGTAAATCCTCGTCTGGCGGAGATTCCGCAGATGCTTCGTCTCTTCCCTGGTGAGAAGATCTTCAACCAGGCGCTTCGCCAGTTCCTCGCCGCTTTGTTCGATGAAATCGATCATGTTCCGGGAAATCATGGGTCCTCCCTTCTTCGTCTCTTCGTCCACCTTTGACAACCAACAGAAGGTTCAACAACATGAACCGCGGGGAGATCTCCTCTCCCCGCGCTGTTCACGGGGACAGCCGCGGGAATCCCGGCAGGAACCCCGACGTCAATCGTTGTGCATCGAGCGTGATTACAAAAAGGAACAAGGAACGGTCACAGAGAACTGTAAGAACCATCCGCCACCCCCCCTGACAGACAATTCCTGAAACGTTCACCAGGAAAACGCACATTGTGCACGGTGCGTACAGTTTTTGACGAGATGCTTTACATGATGACCGATGAATTCTTCTTTGTCAACGGCTTTTTCGAGGACGGGGCTTTTTCGCTTTTATCGTTCACCGGCATGTCGGGGTGTCATGGGTTCCCCGCGGCAGCGACGATCTCCTTGAATCTCTTCAGCGCGTCGCCCAGGCCGGACGGATCGGATCCTCCCGCCTGGGCCATATCGGGACGACCACCGCCTTTCCCGCCCACCAGGGGGGCTATCTCCCTGATGATGTCACCGGCGTGAAACCGGCCGGAGAGGTCCCTGGTAACCATGCACAGAAGCATGGCCTTGCCGTCGATGACGCTTCCCAGACACAGGACACCGGAGCCGAGCCTGTCCCTGAACCGGTCGCCCATCTCGCGGAGAGTCTTCACGTCGGGAGCCTCCAGCGTCGCCGCCAGAACGGGCACTCCGCCGATCTCTTCCGCATCTTCAGCCAGGCCTGATGTGTCCCGGAAGGCAAGCTTTCCCTTAAGGACGCCGCACTCCCGTTCCAGTTCCTTCTGGCCGGCCAGGAGCTTCTCCAGACGGGCCGTCAATTCCAGGGGATTCGTCTTCAGGAGCGCCGCCGATCGTTTCAGTATCTCCTCCGTTCTCCGGCCGTGGCGGACCGCTTCTCCACCGGTGACGGCCTCGATACGCCGAACACCGGCCGCTATGGAGCTGTCGGAAAGGATCTTCATATACCCGATGTCCCCTGTTCGGCTCACGTGGGTACCGCCGCAGAGTTCGGCGCTCAGGTCTCCCATTCGAACCAGGCGCACAACGTCACCGTATTTCTCGTCGAAGACGGCTGTGGCCCCCGTTTTCAGGGCATCGTCCCGGCTCATGATTTCCGATGTGACGGGAAGATTGAGGCGTATGTATTCGTTCGCCAGGGTTTCAACGCGGTCAAGCTCTTCCCCGTCGATGCGGGCGAAGTGGGTAAAGTCGAAACGGAGTCGGTCGGCGTTCACCAGGGAGCCGGACTGCTTTACATGATCTCCGAGAATACGGACCAGCGCCGCCTGCAGTATGTGGGTTCCCGAGTGGTTGGCTTCGATGGCCCGCCGGAGCATCCTTTCGGTCTTGAGAAGCACCGTTTCACCCACCCGTACGCGTCCCGAGGCGACAACACCCACGTGCGTGAAGAGGGTGTCCAGGGGTTTCCGGGTAGCACGAACTTCGAAGCGGGCGTTTTCATGCTCCAGGACACCCACATCCCCCACCTGCCCTCCCGCTTCGCCATAGAAGGGCGTCCGTTCCGTTATGACTTCCCCCTCGTCGCCCTCGAGAAGCTCATCCACGGGTTCTCCCCGTTTCAGAAGGGCGATGACCCGGGACGATGCCTCGCAGTTGCCCTCGTAGCCGACGAATTCCGTTGACACCCCTGAAAGGGCCAGGCGGCGGTAGGTTTCGGAAACGGCCTCTTCACCGCTCCCCTGCCAGGACCGGCGGGCCCGTTCCCGCTGGGCCTCCATGGCGGCATGGAATCCCTCCGTGTCGAGTGTCAGGCCGGCCGATCGGGCCGCTTCTTCCGTCAGGTCCAGGGGAAAGCCGAAAGTGTCGTAGAGTTTGAACACCACGGCACCGGGGATGATCCTTTCACCCGCTTTGCCGAGACGCTCGATTTCCTCGTTGAGAATGCGAAGTCCCCCGTCGAGGGTTTCCATGAATCGCTGTTCCTCGTTGGTCACGACGGTACGCAGGAAGGATTCCTTGTCCAGCAGTTCCGGATACACCCGGCCCATCCCGGCTATGACCACCGGCACGAGATCCGGGAGAAAGGGCCTGTCGATTCCGAGGAGCCTGCCGTGCCGGGCGGCCCTCCTGAGTATGCGGCGCAGAACGTATCCCCGGCCCTCGTTGCCCGGCAGGACACCGTCGGCTATGAGAAACGTCAGTGCCCGGGCGTGATCGGCAATAACGCGAATGGATATGTCCCCGTCGCCGTCGCTCCCGTAGGATTTTCCCGACAGGTTTTCAACGGCGGTGATGATGTCGCTGAAAAGATCCGTGTCATAATTGGTGGGAACTCCCTGAATAGCCGCCGCCAGGCGTTCGAGCCCCATGCCCGTGTCGATATTCGGCCTGGGGAGAGGCGTCAGGTTTCCGGAAGCGTCGCGATCGAACTGGGTGAACACCAGGTTCCATATCTCGAGGTAGCGGCCGCATTCGCACTCGATGCCGCAGGAAGGTTCGTTGCACCCCAGGGCTTCGCCCTGGTCGAAAAGAATCTCGGAACAGGGACCGCAGGGACCCGTATCACCCATGACCCAGAAATTGTCCTTTTCACCGAGACGGACAATCCGGTCCGCGGGAATACCCACGGTTTTGTGCCATATCCCGAAGGCTTCGTCATCGTCTTTGTAAATGGTGATCCAGAGGTTCCCGGCGGGGAGCCCCATGACACGGGTGAGAAAATCCCAACTCCAGGTAATGGCCTCGACCTTGAAATAGTCGCCGAAGGAAAAGTTGCCCAGCATTTCGAAAAACGTGTGATGGCGGGCCGTGTATCCCACGCTTTCGAGGTCGTTGTGCTTTCCCCCGGCACGGACACATTTCTGTGAACTGACCGCCCGGGTGTAGCCGCGGTCCTCCTGCCCCAGGAAAAGATTCTTGAACTGCACCATGCCTGAGTTGGTAAAGAGCAGTGACGGATCCTCCCGGGGGACGAGGGATGAACTGGGAACGACGGTATGATCCCGCTCCCTGAAATAATCCAGAAACTTCTGCCTGATCTCATTGGCCGTCAACACTGTCACTCTCCTTGACCGGGTGGTCCAGCACATCGTAAATAACGGACAGCGGAAACCCCTTCGCCGCCAGGTGCCTGATTAATCGCTGCTTCTCCTTAACGGAAATTGCAGGTGCTGTCAATCGTTCAGGGCTTTGTTTTTCCAGTATTTTCAGTATGGCTTCACGCTGGGTTACTTCTTTCCTCGCCTCTTCCACGGCCCCCTGCACAAGCTCTTCGGGAATGCCCATGTCCAGAAGCCTGGCCTGTATTTTCCGGTCTCCCCAGAGACTGTTGACGGCGTAACTGCGGGCCCACTGGCGGGCCACGGCGGCATCGTCGAGATAACGCAGCTCCCGGAACCGATCGATGACCGCCGTTACAACGGCTTCGGGAAACCCTTTCTCCATCAGCCGGATGGTGAGTTCCCTGATGCTTCTCGACCGGCGGGCCAGAAGGCGGTAGGCCGCCGTCCGGGCGGCCCCCTGAAGACGGTCTGCCTCACTCATTCCTCACCGGAAGCGGCGGTTTCACCACTTTTTCTTGCCAGAACAGGGAATTTTTTCCGAAGATTCGCTTCGATGGCCTCCGCTATGTCGGGATTTTCTTTGAGGAAGTTTTTCGCGTTTTCTCTTCCCTGCCCGATACGTTCCCCGCCGAAGGAATACCATGCCCCCGATTTTTCAACAATGCCGTTGTCGCCGGCCAGGTCGAGCAGGTCACCCTCACGGGAAATGCCGGTGCCGAAAATGATGTCGAACTCGGCCTCCCTGAAGGGCGGTGCCACCTTGTTCTTCACGATCTTCACCCTGGTTCTGTTGCCGACCTGATCCTGACCTATCTTGATGGATGTTGTTCTGCGAATGTCGAGGCGCATGGAAGCGTAGAACTTGAGGGCGTTCCCGCCTGTCGTGGTCTCGGGGTTGCCGAAGAAAGTGCCTATTTTCATTCTGAGCTGGTTGATGAAAATGACCGTTGTCTTTGAACGACTGATACTGCCGGTGAGTTTTCTTAAGGCCTGTGACATGAGGCGGGCCTGAAGTCCCATCTGGGCGTCTCCCATGTCCCCTTCAAGCTCGGAACGGGGGACCAGGGCCGCGACGGAGTCCACCACCAGGACGTCCAGTGCCCCGCTTCGAACGAGGACTTCGGCGATTTCCAGGGCCTGCTCGCCCGAATCAGGCTGGGAGATGAGCAGGTCGTCGGTGTTGACACCGATTCTTCGGGCGTAGGTCACGTCGAGGGCGTGCTCCGCGTCGATGAACGCGGCAAGTCCTCCCTCTTTCTGGGCTTCCGCGATAACATGGAGGGCCAGGGTTGTCTTGCCCCCCGATTCGGGGCCGAAGATCTCGATAACCCGCCCGCGGGGAATGCCCCCCACGCCGAGGGCGAGATCCAGGCTGAGGGCCCCCGTGGGAATGGCGGGAACGTCGGAAACAACGTCACCGCTCCCGAGCCGCATGATGGATCCCTTCCCGAACTGCTTTTCTATCTGCGAAATCGCAAGGTCTACCGCTTTTCCCCGTTCCGAATGTACCGCCATGTGATGCTCCCCTTTCGTATTTCGTATAGTATTCACACTAGTTTCGACCCCATTCACCCGTCTCCCGAGGAGAGAGGTTCTCCGCGAATACCCGGGATTCCCTCATATTTCATCTCCGAAGGGGTACCGTTCCAGAGGGGTGTACCGAGCGCCCCGGGGGTGCAGGTCACTTCTGAACAGTGTCAGCCCGCGTACGGTAAAGGAGGGCTCTTCCCCCGTTTTCTGCAGGTCCATGGCTTCCTTCAGTCCCGGGACCGCCTCCATGACTGATGTGACGCGTCCCAGGGTCACATGGGGCTTGAAGGACCGTTTTTCCTTCCTGCAGCCGAGTGCGTCAAGCTCCGATTCGATGCGTTTCCGGAGCCCGGAAAGGACCGCTGTGTCCCCGCCGAGACCGACCCAGATGGTCCTGGGCCTGGTCACGTCCGGGAATACTCCCACTTCCGCCAGGGAGAGGGTGATTGTCTTTTGAGAATCCGTGTGTTTTCTCACGGCCCGGGACAGGATCTCGAGTAGTCCGGAATCGGTATCGCCAAGAAATTTCAGAGTCAGGTGAATCGAAGAGGGAGCGACCCACCGAACGCCGCCGAGCCTTCCTTTCAACCGGTTCTGAACCATTTCGAGGTAATCGACGACGGGTCCGGGAAGCTCAACGGCGATGAACATCCGCATGCTCTGTCTATTCATCACAGACTTGCGTTCCTGTCAAGTATTTGTGTACCATCTCCAGCGCCATGCTGGAACCGATTTTCTTTATGTCCCGCCGCCCCCGGCGAATCCGCGCCTTCCGGCAGACGACACGTTGTCTGTCGGCAAGGGCGATATAGACCGTCCCCAGGGGTTTTTCCGCGCTTCCTCCCGATGGGCCGGCAATCCCCGTGGTTGACAGCCCCAGGTCCGTTCCTGCCGAGGCCCGTATCCCCCGGGCCATCAGCCGGGCCGTTTCGCGGGACACGGCACCATGCCGTTGGATAACGTCCGGAGGCACACCCAGAAGATGCACCTTCGACTCATTGCTGTAGGCGACGACCCCTCGTTCCAGAAAGAGGGAACTGCCGGGAATGTCGGTGAGACGATCCGTTATGAGCCCGCCGGTGAAGGATTCGGCGACGGACAGGGTGAGAGCCCGTTCAGTGAGAATCCGGGCGACGACACCTTCCAGTGTTTCGTCATCGAGACCGTAGATATAAGGACCGAGCGCTTCATGAATCCGCCTTGCCGCTTCATCCAGACGGGCGACCGCCTCGTTCCTGCCCCGACCCCGGGCCAGGAGTACCAGGTGGTTTTCCGGAAAACGGGGATAGAACCCTAAGGTAACACCGGGGAAAGGGCCCATACCGGCTATTATTTCATCCACCCGGGATTCTGAAAGCCCGAAGATTCGAATCGTCTTTCGGGCCTTTTCCCCCCCGGTCACGGGAAAATCACGCTCCAGGAGCGGCAGCACGCCCCGGGGAACCATCTGTCGGACCTCCCGGGGGACACCGGGAACCACAATCACCGCCTTGTCCTCCCGTTTAAGGTAAAAACCCGGAGCCGTGCCCGCGGGATTCTCGATAATTCCCGCTCCCCGGGGAAACCACGCCTGTTTGGCGTTGTTTTCCGTCCAGGGGATACCGAAAGAACTGAAGCGTTCTTTCAGGCGCGCCAGGATTTCCCGATTCTCATCGAGGGGAAGGTTGAATGCGGCCGCGATGGCGGCGGTTGTTATGTCATCCGCCGTCGGTCCGAGGCCGCCGGAAACGATGACGGCATCGGACCGGGAAAGCAGATATTCCAGGCCGTTCGCTATCGCTTCGGGGTCATCACCCGTCAGAAGAATCGTCGAAACATCCCACCCGGAGAGGTCAAGCTCTCCCGCGATGAAGGAAGAATTGACGTCCGGGATCGACCCTCCCGTCAGTTCATCCCCTATAATAAGCAATCCCGCTTTCATGACGGATGCCCCCCCGGATTTCCCGCCGGTACCTCTCACATCAGATCAGCCGTATCAGGATGTTCAGAATCACGGCCCCGTAAATTCCCGCCGCCACGTCATCGCCGACTACCCCGAACCCTCCGGGAAGTCGCTTCTCGATGATCCTGATCGGAAAGGGTTTCAATATATCGAAGAACCGGAATAAAAGAAAACCCGCAACGACGGTGAACACCGAGGGCGGCACGAACATCATGACAACCAGGTACCCGGCGATCTCATCGATGACGATCTTCGAGGAATCACGTTCCCGGAACAGCCGCTCCGCCTCGGCCGACACGTGGACGGCAAAGAATATGAAGACCAGAACGCAGAGAAAACAGAGGGGCGGAGGAAGGACGGAAAAGACGAGATACAGCGGTATTCCGACGATCGTTCCCAGGGTTCCGGGAGCAACGGGCGACATGCCGACGCCGAGGCCCGTGGCCGCAATTTTTATAAAGGTCACTCCCATTGGATCACGTTTCACGACACCGCGGCGCGCGCCGCTCCCGGTTCGCTCCGCTGTCGGCCTTTCACACGAGGACTCTATAGTATATTGACCTTCCCATGTAAAATGTAAAGAGCGCATGAAAGGGGGAAAACCACAAAGTAAGGGTTTTTTACCCTTGACATGAGGCATTTGATGGATTATGGATGGCCCAGTCAAAGCGGATCGTTCATTTTGCCCGGTCGATATACAAGAAGTGGTTATTGTGAGGCAGGGTAACCAAGCGTGAAAAACAATCCACATCCACCAAAAAACAATGCCGTTCTGCTGCTTTTGATGATGGCCTTCTGGCTTGTGATGAGCGGCTACTTTGACGTTTTCCACATCTCCATGGGAGTCATCTCCGTCGCCCTGGTCTTCTGGCTTGACCGGAAACTTCTGCGGGAACGGTTTTACCCGGCCGCGGAGAAACGTCCCCAGCTTCGACTGGGATATTTTCATTTCAGCTATTTCCCCTGGATGGTCTGGCAGATCATCCAGGCGGCCCTTCACGTGGCCCGCGTCATACTTACGCCGGGGGATCCCCTGAACATGTCCCTGGTGCGTTTCAGGACAAGACTGCCCTCTAACACGTCGCGGGTCATCCTGGCCAATTCCATTACCCTCACACCGGGAACACTGACGATCGACCTCGTCGGCGACGAGTTCCTGGTCCACGCGCTGACGGATCAGTCGTCGGAAGGAATCATCAACAGCGACATGCCGGACCGCGTGGGCAAACTCTACGATCCCGACGGCGGAACCATGATGATCGACTATGACGTGCTACGGGCGGATGATTTCTGATGCAGACGTTCTTCCTCTACACAGCTGTTATCCTGACCATCATCATACTGATGCCGCTCTACCGGATGTATGTCGGACCGACGCTCTTCGACAGAATTCTCGGAGCCGGATCCATCGGAACCAAAACGCTGGTCCTGATCTTAATCATCGGCAACATATACGACAGGTTCGACATGTTCCTGGATATTACCCTCGCCTACGCGATCCTGAACTTTCTCGGAACACTCGCGATAGCCAAGTATCTCAACTCTGCGAGAAAAAAGGAGAAGGAATGATCGAGATTCAAATCATACTGGCAGCGGCGTGCATCATTATGGGCGCCTTCTTTCTCTTCGTGGGAAGCCTGGGCATCATCAAGTTTCCCGATTTCTACTCCCGGGCCCACGCGGTCAGCGTGGGTGATACCCTGGGAATCATTCTTGTACTTGGGGGGCTGATGATCTACGAGGGCTTCTCGCTGAACAGCGGCAAACTGTTCATTGCCATTCTTTTCGTGGCTCACGCGACCCCCACGGGATCCCATGCCATAGCACGGGCCGCCTACAGGGGAGGACTCAAACCGTGGTTCGGCCCTGCCGGGGGGGATGAAAAAAAATAAATGTACTGGCAACTTGAAATCACACTGATGGTTTTTATCGTCTTGACGGCCTGGGTGGCCGTCTTGTCGAAGAACATCCTGACGGCGGCGGTCAACCTGACGATCTTCAGCTTCCTCATGGCCCTGGCGTATATTTCCATGGGATCCATCGACGTGGGCTTCACGGAATCCGTTGTCGGCGCCGGTGTGACGGGACTGTTCATCATCATCGCCATCTTTAAGACGTCACCGATAGCGATCGAAAAAAAACAGTCCCGGTTCAGGATCTTGAGGCTTGTTGCTCTTGTCGCCTTCGGGGCAGTTCTTATCTACGGTTCAAGCGGCCTTCCGAACAGGGGCGATGCCTACGCGCCGCTGAACGCTGAAACAAGCATCGCCGGAACGCCCAACGCGGCCACCCACTATATACTGAACGCCTACGATGACGCGGCGACACCGAACATGGTGGCGGTCATCCTGGCCGACTACAGAGGCTACGATACGCTCGGGGAAGAAGTTGTCATCCTCACGGCGGGGTTGATCTGTTTCCTTTTATTGAGAACGACGAGGGGTCCACGTGAAAGAGAGAGACGAAAGTCCGATCGTCATAATCGTTAGCAGAATGATCAGCCCCTTCATCATGATGTTCGGGGCCTACGTCATCGCTCACGGCCACTACGGTCCCGGTGGAGGATTTCAGGGAGGCGCCCTGCTGGCGGCAAGCATCCTCCTGATCCGCCTGACTGCCGGAAGCCGCATATCGGAGCTCCAGTTCAGAAGAATCTGGGGTACTCCGATCGGCGTCGTGGGAGTTTCAATTTTCTTCGGCGTCGGCGTGATATGCATGCTTAACGGCGGAGAAGTGCTGAATTACGCCCATTTCATCATTCCCGGCGTTGACGGCCCCATGCTCAGGTCGCTCGGCATCCTTGTCGTCGAGGTCGGCATCGGGCTCGCCGTCATGGGTATACTGGTTTCCATCTACGATGACCTTCTGGAAGAAGATGAACCCCGGGAACTGTATCGAAGGGAAGACGAATAACGATGGAATTCTTGCTCGGACACTACAGCTACTTTTTTGTCTTCGTCCTCCTCTGTATAGGACTCTACGCGGTTCTGTTCATGAGGAACCTGGTGAAGCAGATCATCGGCCTGAACATCTTCCAGGGGGCCATCATTTTATTCTGGGTGTCCTGCGCCGTTAAGTGGAACGCCACCGTTCCCATATACGACCCGGACATCGGACTTGGAAGCACGGCTCTTTACATCAACCCGCTTCCCCACACGCTGATGCTGACGGCGATCGTTGTGGGTGTCGCGACGACGGGTGTGGCCTACGCTCTCCTGATTATCATTTATAAACACTACAAGACGGTCGACGAAGAAAAACTGATCGAAGAAATGAAGCGATGGTAAGAAACGCTCCCGCACTCATACCGGTTATCTACCTCACGGCGTGCCTGCTTATCGCCCTGACGAAGATCAAGTACCGGCAGTACGCCTACCCCATGGCGGTAGCGGCGGCGGCCCTCGCCTCGGCCGTCTCCGTGGGTATGCTTGTTCACGTGGTCCGGTACGGTCCCCTGCACTACCATTTCGGCGGCTGGATTCCGCCCCTCGGCATTGAATATTCCATTGACCATCTGTCAGGCTTCGTGGCCGTGGTCATCAACATCGTGGCCACCATCGTGCTGGTCCATTCCCTCCACGTAAACAAGATCGAACTCGTGAGGAAGGTTGTTCCTTACTATTCCGTGGCCATGCTGCTCATGCTGGGCCTCAACGGTATTGTTATAACCGGTGACTTCTTCAACCTCTTCGTGTTTCTTGAAATCGCTTCTCTCGCGTCCTATGGACTCGTCGCGACCGGAGAACGGGGGTCGGCCTTCGCCGCCTTGCGGTACCTCATCCTCGGTACCGTGGGAGCCTCCTTCTATCTCCTCGGCCTGGGCTTCCTCTATATAAACACGGGATCCCTGAACATGGCCGACCTGGCGCTCATCATCCCCCTGCTGCAGCCCCACAACGACCCGGCCATCATTATCGCCCTTGTTTTCATGGTTGTGGGCATTGCAATCAAGATGGCCATTTTCCCCCTGCACGGATGGCTGCCGGACGCTTACACGCTGGCCCCTTCAACGACCTCGGCGCTGATCGCGCCTATCGGAACAAAAGTGGCTTCATACATTCTGATCAGGGCGCTGTTCTTTGTTTACGGAGCAAACCTTGTCAGCAAGGGCATTCCTGTTCTCACGATCCTGGGATGGCTTTCCGCGGCGGGCATTATTTACGGTTCCATACTCGCCATCGCCCAGAGTGAATTGAAGCGTATGCTGGCATACAGCAGCGTGGCCCAGGTAGGCTACATAGGCCTGGGCGTCAGCATGGCAAACCCCCTGGGGTTCATCGGGGCCGTGCTGCACGTGGTGAACCACGCGACCATGAAGGCCTGCCTCTTCCTCGTGGCGGCGAACATGAGGGTCCACATGGGACATTCCGACATCTCCCGGTTCGACAGCTCCTACCGGGTTAAAATGCCCTTTACCATGGCGGCCTTTACCGTAGCGGCCATCTCCATGGTCGGGCTGCCGCCGCTGGCCGGATTTTTCAGCAAGTGGTACCTGGCCCTGGCAACCATCGAGAACTCCCAATGGATTTTCCTCGGGGTGATCTTGGTGAGCAGCCTTCTCAACGCGGTTTACTTCTTCAGGGTTATCGAAAAAGTATATATGAAATCACCTTCCGATAAAACAGTAAATGATCAACACAGCGGCGGCCGGGATGATCACCAGGCTGCCCCGGAAGAGGAAGCGGTTACCTTCGGCAGTGGTGAGCCGGGTCCGTCCATGCTGGTCCCGGTCATTATATTTGCCGTGGCGTTGCTCCTGCTTGGCATTTTTAACGCCGTCATAGTCACAACGCTTATTAAACCAATGATTCCCCTGGGCCTGTAACTCATGAATGAACTGATCTACGTATCACATATTCCCCTCTACGCGGTGCTGGTCTCCATGGCTGCGGTGCCCCTCATTCTCCTGAGTTCGTCAAAGCCCAACCTTCGTGAAACATGGACCATCATAGCCGCGGTAAGCAAGTTCCTCCTGGTGCTTTCATTGTTACCCGGCGCCCTTGAAGGACGCAGCGCCGCTCTTCATCTGCTGGAAATTTCACCCGGTATTGACCTGGCTCTCAAAGCCGATCCTTTCGGCGTCTTCTTCGCGCTGATTTCCTCGGGGCTCTGGATTGTAACGTCCTTCTATTCCATCGGGTACGTCCGCGGGAATCAAGAGCATAAGCAGACCCGTTATTTCGCCAGTTTTGCCATGTGTCTCTCGGCGACCATGGGAATCGCTTTTTCGGCGAACCTGCTGACCTTTATCATCTTCTACGAAATTCTGACAATTTCAACCTACCCTCTCGTTATTCATAAAGAATCAAAGGAGGCAATCAGCGCCGGACGGCAGTACCTCCTCTATACACTGTCGGCAGGCCTGCTTCTCATCGCCGGTGCCGCCTTCACCTATCTCGCGACGGGTACCATAGATTTCAAGGCCGGTGGGTTATTCGGCACCGTCGTCCTCTCCCAGGGAGCGATGACGGCTCTCTTCTTCCTCTTCCTGGGGGGCGTGGGCGTCAAGGCCGGCATCATGCCGCTCCACAGCTGGCTCCCCGTGGCCATGATAGCCCCCACACCGGTCAGTGCCCTGCTGCACGCCGTGGCCGTTGTCAAATCCGGTGTCTTCGGCGTCATCCGCGTAGTGGGATTTGTCTTCGGCCCCGAGGTCATGGCCGCCTACGGCCTGAACATCATCCTGGCCGTTTTTGCCGGCGCGACGATACTGCTGGCGTCCTTTATCGCCTTCAAGCAGGACAACCTGAAGAGGCGGCTCGCCTATTCCACGGTGGGACATCTCTCCTATATAGTCCTCGGAGCCGCGCTCCTCTCGCCCGCGGGATTCCTGGGAGGCATGCTGCACATCGCCACCCACGCCACCATGAAGATCACGCTGTTTTTCTGCGCCGGGGCCATCTACGTGAACCTCCACCGGGAAAACATCAGTCAGCTCAACGGGATCGCAAAAATCATGCCCTGGACCATGGGGGCCTTCATCGTCGGATCACTGGGGCTTGCGGGGGTGCCCCCTATAAACGGCTTCGTCAGCAAGTGGTTTCTGGGCATGGGAGCCCTGCAGTCGGATCAGCTCGTGGTGCTGGCTATCTTTCTCATCAGCGGGCTGCTTAACGCGGGATACTTCTTCCCCATAGTGTACCGTGCCTATTTCATGAAGGGCGAAGGCCTCGAAGGCCACGGCGAGGCACCCAGGTTCATGGTGGTTCCCCTGGTCATCACGGCGATTCTGTCGCTCCTTCTAGGACTGTGTCCCGATCTGTTCTTCCACTTCCATGAGCTTGCAAGCATGGTGGCCCAAAGCCTGACGGGGGGGATGCTGCTATGAACCGGAATCTCTGGATAGCCCTCGGGGCCGTTATTGTACTTTCCTTTATTGCGGAATTCACCCGGAAAGCCCACCACTGGTGGGAGAATATTCCCGGTTTTTACATCATATTCGGGTTCATCGGAGCTATCGCGCTCATCCTGATCTCACGATACCTGGGGAAACTGTTTATTCAAAAGAACGAGGATTACTACGATGTTCAGTAGTTTCTATCTTCCACCCTTTTTCTTTCTCATGGCCGGCGCCATTATTCTGCCGCTACTGCCGAAGTTTCTCCGCTCCGGGTCGTTCATCCTGTTCCCGCTTCTATCACTGCTGGTCATCTGGATATCCCCCTTCGGCGACCTGTTGACCGTCGGGTTCGCCGGCTATACTCTGACCGTCGCCCACGTGGACGGCCTGAGCCGCATGTTCGGAACCATCTTTGCTCTCATAACGATTATCGGCGGTGTCTATGCGTACTATCTTGAAGACACGGGCCAGCAGGTAGCGGCTCTGCTGTATGCGGGAGGCGCCCTGGGCACCGTTTTCGCCGGAGATTTTCTCACGCTCTTCATCTTCTGGGAAATCATGGCATTTTCCGCCACCTATCTTATCTGGGCGAGGCGGACGAAGGAATCCGAAGGCGCGGGTTTCCGCTACGTGCTGGTTCATCTCTTCGGCGGCGGGCTTCTCTTGTCGGGCATTCTCCTCCATCTTTCCGGCGGCGGCTCCCTGGAGCTTACGCAGATAATCCGTGACGGGTCACTTTCCTCCCGGCTTATCCTTCTGGGCGTGGCGCTGAACGCGGCTGTTCCTCCGCTGCACGCCTGGCTTGCCGACGCCTATCCGAAGGCGACCGTCACGGGTGCGGTGTTCCTCTGCGCCTTTACCACCAAGGCGGCAGTCTATGTGCTGATCCGGCTGTTCCCCGGATGGGAGATCCTCATAATCGCCGGTGCCGTTATGACTCTCTGGGGAACCATATATGCCCTGCTCTCCAGGGATATCCGGGAAATACTTGCCTATTCGACCATCAGCCAGGTGGGCTACATGGTGGTGGGCGTCGGAATCGGAACCCAGCTCGCCCTCAACGGAGCCGTAGCCCATGCATTCAGCCACATTCTCTACAAGTCACTGCTCTTCATGGCCACCGGCGCGGTTCTCTATACGACGGGAACGTCCAAGCTCGACCAGCTTGGCGGACTGGCGAAATACCAGCGGTGGATTGTGGGCCTGTACCTGGTCGGAGCTTTTTCAATATCGGGGATTCCTTTCCTGAACGGGTTCATCAGCAAGTCGATGATCGTAAGCGCGGCCGGTTACTCCCATTACGAAGCGGCCATGTTTGTCCTGATGCTGGCCTCCATGGGTACCTTTCTCCATACGGGTCTGAGACTCCCCTACTACACCTGGTTCGGTGCGAACTGGGGCGTCCGCCCCAAGAAAGAGGCGCCGACTTGCATGATCGTCGGCATGGGTATTGCCGCCTTCTTCTGCATTCTCTTCGGGATTTTCCCCTCACTTCTGTACACCTGGCTGCCCTTCGACGCGACCTATCGTCCCTTCACGGTGCCCCACCTCGTTGAGGCGGTGCAGACACTCGGCCTTACCTTCGTGGGTTTCTGGCTCATGAAAGACCGCCTCGCCGGAGAACCCGCGATTCCCGTGGATACGGACTGGTTCTATCGTAAAACAAAGCCTGTCTTCTGGGCTGTCTTCGTGAGATCGGTAAACTTCTTCTTCGATACCATGGAGGTCAAGGCGATTGCCTTTGCCCGCTCCGTGGCGGTCCTGAGCAAGAATCCCGTTCGGTTCTTCATGCATGACGAATCCACCGACACGACCTATTCGGCCAACAGATACCGCAAACCGATGTCTGTTATCCTGTTCGTCATTCTGGTGATCTTTGTTGTTTTCGCCGTGAGGGGAACTCTCTAGCTTCCTCCCCGGAGATACCATCATGAATGAGACCGGCGGGAACCCACCAGGTGCTTCCGACCCGATTCCCTCCTGTTGAAACCTGTCCGGGCCATCCCCGTACCGTGGGCTCACCCCGCTTTCCCCTTTCCTGCCGTTCCACGAGGCGTGACCCGCCTGAAACGTCCACCGCCTCGCGGATCCGCCGGAGGATATCCGAAGGATTCATACTGCATGCAGGGATTCGCCGGGAACCAGGTCGAGGAGAGTCACGCCCGTCGCTCGGTAGGGGGGCTCCCCTTTTTGATCGAGACCGTCACTGATGAGGCAAGCGCATTCCAACAATCGATTGTGTCATTTCGATATCAAGGAAAGATTTCTCGTCGCTTCGCTCCTCGAAATGACGGACCTTAAGACGTTCCTCGAAATGACGAGGAGAGCCTTGAATGCCGGCCATTTTTGTCATTTCGACCGTAGGGAGAAATCTTTCACTAACGGCAATCATCAGGATTTCTCGTCGCTTCGCTCCTCGAAATGACGGGCCTTAAGGCGCTCCTCGAAATGACGGGCCTTAAGGCGCTCCTCGAAATGACACATGCGGCCGTTGAAATGACACAATCGATAGTGTTAAAGGTCTCTACACGACCCGTGACCCGCAGGCACAGAAAAGGGCCGGTGAGATCCCGTCTGATCGTCTCACCGGCCCGAAATGGAGCAGGCTATCATCGTGTTGTGAAGGGTGGGGTCGTTCAGGCTTTTTCCGCTACCTTAAGGCGGATTTCAGCCATCTCGATTTCAGCCATCACTTTTCCATACCCACTGTCGTCCTTGTCCAGTTTCGCGAGCTTTGCTTCCGCCGTTTCTTTTTGCCGGTGTACCGCCGCCGTGTCAATCCTGTCCGCGCGGTCGCATATCTCCACGAGAACGGTAGCCCGTTTGCCCGTCACTTCGGCGTAACCCTCGCCCACGGCGTAACTGGTTTCCTTCCCCTCCCGACGGAAATGAAGTTCTCCGGGTTTCACGGCGCTCAAAAGGGGCGCGTGCCCGACGAGGACACCGAAAGCCCCCTCAACACCCGGAACATAGACGTCTTCAACCTCATCGCTGAAAACCATTTCTTCGGGGGTTACTATTTCAAGCAGTAATTCATCAGCCATGCATCAATCCTCCCGCCCGACGCTAATCCTCGGAGAGTCTCTTCGCCTTTTCAATAACATCTTCAATCCCGCCAACCATGTAAAAGGCCTGTTCGGGAAGCTCGTCATGCTTTCCGTCGAGGATTTCCCTGAATCCCCGCACCGTGTCGGCGACAGTGACGAACGTTCCTTCCGTTCCGGTAAACTGGGCGGCAACGTGGAAAGGCTGTGAAAGGAATCGTTGAATTTTGCGTGCCCTGCTGACGGTAAGCCGATCCTCTTCCGAGAGTTCGTCCATGCCCAGGATGGCGATAATATCCTGCAGATCCTTGTACTTCTGGAGGATCATCTGCACGTCGCGAGCCGTGGCGTAGTGTTCTTCTCCCAAAACCAGAGGGTCGAGAATTCTCGATGTTGAATCCAGGGGATCCACGGCGGGATAGATGCCCAGTTCCGCGATAGGCCGGGAAAGAACGACCGTTCCGTCAAGGTGCGCGAAGGTCGTTGCCGGCGCCGGGTCCGTAAGGTCGTCGGCGGGAACGTACACGCACTGAACGGCGGTAATGGAGCCTTTCGTGGTAGAGGTGATGCGCTCCTGGAGGGCACCGAGGTCCGTGGCCAGCGTGGGCTGGTATCCGACCGCCGAGGGCATACGCCCGAGAAGGGCCGAAACCTCAGAGCCGGCCTGGGTAAAGCGGAATATATTGTCCACAAAGAGAAGCACGTCCTGTCCCTCTTCATCCCTGAAATACTCCGCCTGAGCGAGAGCGGTCAGGGAAACCCTCATGCGGGCTCCCGGGGGTTCCGTCATCTGACCGTAGACCAGGGCAGCCTGACTGATAACGCCCGATTCCTTCATCTCCAGATAGAGGTCGTTTCCTTCACGGGTTCTCTCTCCCACTCCGGCGAAAACGGAAATGCCGCCATGGTGCATGGCGATGTTATGAATCATCTCCATCATGACGACAGTCTTGCCCACGCCGGCTCCCCCGAACATGCCCATCTTTCCGCCCCGGGGAAAGGGGACCAGGAGGTCGATGACCTTCACGCCGGTTTCGAGAACGTGCACCGACGTATCCTGCTCGGTGAACTGCGGTGCCTCGCGGTGAATAGAAGCCGTCTGTTCCATGCCGACGGGGCCGAGACCGTCCACGGGCCGTCCCACGACATTGAGAATTCGTCCCAGGCATGACTTTCCCACGGGAACCGTGATGGGGGCTCCCGTGTCCTTGGCGGTCATGCCCCGCACGAGACCGTCGGTGACATCCATGGCGATGCACCTGACCGCGTTGTCTCCCAGGTGCTGGGCCACCTCGACGACGAGGTTATCTTCCTCGTCGTTGATCGTCGGGTTTGTAATCAATATGGAATTCAGAATATTCGGGAGTTTGCCCTCTTCAAACTCAACGTCCACAACAGGACCTATTACCTGAACAATCTTTCCTGTATTCATCCCTCTCTCCTTAAAATGGTCTGTCCGGGTTTTTAATCGTTCCAGTCCGGGCTATGATGACTTCGCCAGGGCTTCTGTCCCTCCAACGATATCCATGAGCTCGGTCGTAATGGCAGCCTGTCGTGCCTTGTTGAACTTCAGCGTCAGAGTCTCAATCATTTCCTCACAACTGCTGGTGGCGTTTTCCATGGCCACCATGCGCGCCCCGTGTTCTCCGGCCGATGTTTCCAGGAGTCCGTTAAATATCTGGACCCTGATGTACATGGGAACGATCTGGGCGAACAGAACCTCGTCGGAGGGCTCATAGATATAGTCACCGAACACGTCGCTTTCAGCCGGCTCTTCGGCGGCAAGCGGCAACAGGCGTACTATTTTCGGCCTCTGGGAAGCTATGTTGCGGAATTCGTTGTAGGCAATGAAGAGTTCATCATATTCGGCCTCCTCAAAGGGCCCGATCACGTCAGCGCCCAGAGCTACCGCAAGCTCCATGTTGAAATTCGCCAGGACATCCACGTACTGATTCGTTACGGTTTCCTTGCGCCGGAAATAATCGCGGGCCTTCTTGCCCACCGTCACCAGGGCCAGTTCCTTGCCTTCATTCCGGTGATACTTGATGAATCCTTCGGCAGCCTTGATAACGTTCGTGTTAAACCCCCCGCAAAGCCCCCTGTCGGACGTCATGACGATGAGCTTGGCTCTCTTCGGCTCTCTGACGGCCAGGAGAGGATTGGAAATGCCCGACATCTGCGACGACAGGCTGTTCAATACCTCCATGACTTTCCGGGCGTAGGGCCTGAAGTTCTCCATCCGCGTCTGGGCGGACTTGAGCTTCGAGGCGGCAACCATGTTCATGGCCCGTGTTATCTGTTTCGTCTTTTCGACGGCCTGGGCTTTTCTTTTTATATCTCTTAATGATTCAGCCATTACCGGATCGTCTCCTTAAGAACCTGCACAACATTACGCCGGAGTGAGTGCCTGTGTTCGTCTCAGGCCGCCGCGAAAATGCTGTCGAACTCCTCCAGGGCGGCTCTCAGTTTCTTTTCCACGTCACTGTCGATTTCCTGCTTCTGCTCCAGTTCGTCGAGAACATCCTGGTGCTTGGCCCGGACAAAGCTCAACAGCTGTTCCTCATAGCTCTTGAGCTGGGCAACTTCGTACTTGTCCACGTATCCGCGGACCGCCGCGAACAGTACCAGTACTTCCTCGGGAAGCGACATGGGTTTGTACTGGGGCTGCTTGAGGATTTCGACCAGGCGGGCGCCCCGGTCCAATTGCGCTTGCGTGGCCTTGTCGAGGTCACTGCCGAACTGGGCAAAGGAAGCAAGCTCACGGTACTGGGCCAGGTCGAGTTTCAGGGTTCCCGCCACCTGCTTCATGGCCTTAACCTGGGCGGCGCCGCCGACCCGTGACACGGACAGTCCCACATTGATGGCCGGACGGACACCGGAATAGAAGAGGTCGGGCTCGAGATATACCTGACCGTCGGTTATGGAAATAACGTTGGTGGGAATAAAGGCCGACACGTCACCGGCCTGGGTTTCGATGACCGGCAGGGCCGTCAGGGAACCCCCTCCAAGATCGTCGTTGAGCTTTGCGGCCCGTTCGAGCAGTCGGGAGTGATTGTAGAAGATGTCGCCGGGGAAGGCTTCGCGTCCGGGGGGGCGCCTCAAAAGAAGTGAAATCTGGCGATAGGCTACGGCCTGTTTTGAGAGGTCATCGTACATGATGAGGGCGTCCTGACCGTTGTCCCTGAAGTATTCCCCGATGCTGCAACCACCGAAGGCCGCGATGTACTGGAGCGTTCCGGGGTCACTGGCACAGGCGGAAACCACGCAGGTGTAGTCCATGGCATCGTTCTGCCGCAGCACCTCGACCACCTGCGCCACGGTGGACTTCTTCTGGCCGATGGCCACATAGATGCACTTGATGCCCGTTGTTTTCTGGCGGATAATGGCATCGATGCAGATGGCCGTCTTTCCTATCTGCCGGTCGCCGATGATCAGTTCCCGCTGTCCCCGGCCGATGGGCGTCATGGCGTCGATGGCCTTGAGGCCGGTGTACACGGGCTGGTTGACGGGCTGCCGATGGATAACGCCGGGAGCGACCATTTCAATGCGCCTGAATTCGTTGGTTTCAATGGGCCCCTTGCCGTCGATAGGCCGTCCCGTAGCGTCGATAACGCGGCCGAGGACCCCTTCGCCCACGGGAATCTGCGCGATATTCCCTGTTCTTTTGACGATATCGCCCTCTTTGATGTGCGTGTCCTCACCGAGAATGGCCACACCCACGTTGTCCCGCTCAAGGTTCAGCACCATGCCGAGGATACCGCCGGGGAACTCGAGAAGTTCCATTGCCATGGCATTTTCGACGCCATAGACGCGGGCGATGCCGTCACCGACGTTAAGCACGGTACCGGTCTCGCTTATATCAAGTTTTTTCTCGTATTCCTTGATCTGCTTCGAGATTATCTGTGTAATTTCTTCCGCCCTGATCGCCTGCATCTATATCTCCTCCCTTATGAGTTCCCTGATTCTCGAAAGTTGCGTTTTAATGCTCCCATCATAGAGGGTATCACCCACGGCGACGACGATTCCTCCCAGGAGCGACCTGTCGTCATCGACGGCCATCTCCACATTTTTGCCGGTTATTTCCTGAAGGCGGGCCGACAGTCTTGCAACCATCTCATCGGACAGGGGAAATGCCGTTTTCACCTGTACCCTGACCTTGTTCATGAGCGTGTCGAGGTAATCACGGAAACAGGCCTCGACTTCGAAGAAAATGTTCATCCTTCTCTTTTCGACAAGAAGGTACAAAAAGTTTGCCGTCAGACCGGAAATTTTCATTTTCTTGAGAATTTCCTTCATGACCGATATCTTGTCGTTCTGGTCGAATACAGGATTGGCGAAAAACTCCATCAGGTTTTTGTTCTCTCGCAGGGTCAATGCAAAGCCTGCCAGCTCACCATGAATTTTTTCGACAGCCTCATCCTCTTGCGCGACCTTGAAGAGCGCCTTGGCATATCGCTTCGCGATTTCGCTTCCTCTCAATTTCTGGTCACCATCCTATTCAAGAAATCGTCGACCATCGCTTCGTGGTCTTTTTCATCGATATTGTTCTTCAATATCTCTTCCGCCATCTCGACGGACAGCCTCGTCGCCTCTTCCTTCAGCTCCGCCACGGCTTTCTTGAACTCCTGGTCGATCCGGGTTCCGGCGTCCTGCTTCATCTTTTCCGCCGCTATCTTCGCGTCATCAATGATCTTTTCCTTCTCGCGCTCTCCCTGGGACCGGATCATCTCCGCGATCCCGACGATCTCCTGGGAGGCCTTCTCGAGCTTTGTCTCGTACTCTCGCAGTTTCTCGAGAGACTCGTCACGGAACCGTTCGGCTTCTTCTATGGATTCCCGTATCCGCCGGCGTCGCCCTGAGAAAAACCCCCTGACGGCCTTGCGCGCCAGCAGGTAGATTATGGCGGTAAAGATGGTGAAGTTAAGGATTCTCCACAGAAAATCCTTCATCTGTCCGGAATGGTCTCCATCACCGGCGGCATAGGAAAGACCCGCCGAGAACACTACAATGGCTGCTGCAATAAGGAACCGCTTCATTGGACACCCCTTCCCAGAACCTTTTCGGAAATCTCACGAGCCATCCGGCGGGTCTGTTTATGAAGGAGTATCCGGGCTTCCTCCTTCTCGGCGGCTGCCCTGGTTTTAAATCCCTGAATCATTTCGGACACCTCTTCGCGGGCTGACCCGAGAATGTCCTTCGCCGCATCGGTTCCCGCCGCCTTGATGCTCTCACGCTCCTCCATGGCCTCAGCCCGGGCCCTGCGCAGGGTATCCTCATAATCGGCAACTTTTTCATCGATGGATGCCTCAAGAGACCGGACCTCGTCGTGAGCGTCATCGATACGCTTTTGACGGTCACCGAGGAGTTTCATAAGAGGCTTGTAAAGAATGAGATTAAGGATAAACATGAGGATGAGGAAATTTGCGGCCTGATACAGAAGTGTTATATCAAGATCTACCATTCTGCCTCTCCTGTTGACGAACCCTGAAACGGGATAGCCATTTCGTGATAAATGCTACCGGGGAAGCGAACTTGGGCCGGTCGGATACGATCACCAAGCGCAAGCGCGTGGTGTACTAACCATAAGTCTTTCCGCTTGTCAAGCATTTTCCAGCCTTCCTGTGCCGCATGCCGGGAAGGCATATCGTGCTCCGGTTGCAAGCGATGCGGGAGGCGGGAGTACAACATCAGCCCCCGGAATCGCCGTCCCCCCCGGTTTCAGCGCCCATGGTGCACTGCCCGTCAAAGCGGGCGCCTTCCCCGATGACCAGAACAGGCGTGACGAGCGTGCCGGCCAGGGAACCCGTTTCGGTAATCTCAACTTTCTCCTTGATGGTGAGCTTTCCCTTGACGGCACCGGAGATCTGTATGCGATCCACGGTAACGGCAGCCTCCACGGAGGCGTCTTTCCCCACAATGAGCATGCCCGCCCCGTGGATCTCCCCCTTGAAACGTCCGTCAATCCGAATGGTTCCACACAAAATGAGTTTCCCGTCAAATTCCGTTTCCTTTCCAAGAAACGCCTTGATCTCGTCGTCTCGTTTTCCCACGTCTCGCAAGCCTTCCTTTCTGTATCGGGACCATTGCATTCCGACGAACTCACGAAAAGCCGGAATATCCCGTACCGTCACGACTGCAGCACAAACCGCCGCATGCTCACGTTCATCATCAACCCCACGGCCATCATGAGAACAACCATGCATGAACCGCCATAACTCATGAAGGGAAGCGGGATGCCCACGACGGGGAGGATGCCCAGCACCATGCCCACGTTTACGAATACGCCCCAGAAAATAATCATCGTCATGCCGAAGGCGAGCATGGACCCCGAAAAATCGCGGGCCCTCCGGGCGATGTGAAAACCCCACAGGAGGATCGAAAAAAACAGCGCGAGAACCGCTATTACTCCCAGGAATCCCCACTCTTCAGCAAAAACGGAAAAAACGAAATCCGTCTGCTGTTCGGGCAGAAATTTCAGCTGGCTCTGAGTGCCCTTCATGTACCCCTTCCCGATGAGACCCCCGGAACCGACGGCTATGATCGACTGGATGATGTGGTACCCGGCTCCCAGGGGATCCCGTTCGGGATTCAGAAACATGAGCAGACGGTCCCGCTGATACTCTTTCATCGCGAACCACATGACCGGGAGAAAAGCCACCCCCGCCGCGACAAGGGTGAAAAAGGCCCGCATCTCGACTCCGGCGAACAGAATGATTGACAGGAAAAGAAGCAGCAGGAAAACTCCCGTACCCAGGTCGGGCTGTTTTATAATCATCACCACGGGGAGCATGACGATCACAAAGGGAATCATGAGCGCCGGAAGAGAAAAGACCGTCCCGACATTGCGCTCATCGATGTACTTTATCAGGGCGATAACCATGGTGAGCTTGACGAGTTCCGAGGGCTGAAAGGAGAAATCGCCCAGGGACAGCCACCGTTGCGATCCATGGGTTATACTTCCGTACAGGAGCACCCCCGCGAGCAGCAGAATCGATATGCCATAGATGATGTAGCCGTGGCGGACGATATGCCGGTAGTCGACGGCAAGGCAGAACATCATGGCGACCAGCCCCATGCCGATCCAGTACATCTGCTTCATCCAGGACGGTGTCCCGGTCGTGAAGGGCAGGTTTGAACCAGCGCTGTAGAGGTTCATAACCCCCACGGCACAAATCGACACTACCAGCAGCGGCAGTAACCACTCAAAATTAGTCAGCACCCTTCGGTCAATTTTCATGCCCGTGTCCTGCGCCCCGAACCGTCAGGGTTTCCCCTTCGCTTCCCGGTTCGCTCCTGTGTTCCATGTACCAGTCGACGATTTTCCTCGCCATGGGGGCGGCGACGGATCCACCGTGTCCCGCGTGTTCAACAACGATTATCACCGTAACGCGGGGGTCCCCGCAGGGAACCGAACAGACAAAGAGCGCGTGATCCCTGTGCATTTGAGGTGTCTTCATGGTTTTTACCTCGTCATCGTCGTCGGGCATGGAGATGACCTGGGCCGTGCCGGTTTTTCCACAGACATCACGTTCACTCCTTCCGGCGGCTCCCCCGGTTCCTCTCTGCTCATTGACGGCCCCCCACAGGGCCTTTTTGAGCCGTTCGCGATGCTCGGGGCTCAAGGGCAGACGGGCCACCTCCAGGGGATGAAACACATCGACGACCTCTCCCCGGGGCGTCTCCAGCCGATCCAGAATCCTGGGCTTGTACAAGATTCCCCCGTTCGTCAAGGCACTGAAGGCACGGACGAGCTGCAGGGGCGTCGCGTTCAGGAAGCCCTGGCCGATCGAAACTGAAACCGTTTCGCCCTGCTGCCATGATTCCCCGAATCTGCGGTGCTTCCAGTCCCGGCTGGGAACCAGACCTTCCTTTTCGCCCAGGATGTCCAGTGCCGTGAGTTCCCCCAGGCCGAAAGCCCTGGCGTACTCGGCGATGACATCGATACCGAGCTGGAGTCCCAGAGTATAAAAATAAACGTCACAGGACTGAACGATTGCCTGGTGGAGGTTCAGGGCCCCGTGTCCCCCTTCCCTCTTCCAGCATCTGAAGGTGCGGTCGCCCACCACCAGGGATCCCCTGCAGGATATGGTCTCATCCCCCGTTATCAGTCCCCGGTCCAGAGCGGCAGCGGCCACGATGAGCTTGAAAAGCGATGCCGGGGGATAGTGGGCCGCGATCGCTCTGTTCTTGAAGGGCGCCCGGGTGTCACCACGAAACGCATCCCAGTCCCGGACGGTGATACCACGGTTAAAAAGATTGGGATCGAAGGAGGGTTTGCTGACCATGGCGCGGATGGATCCGTCCCGGGGATCCATGACAATGACAGCGCCCGCGTGATCTTCAAGGACGTCCCAGCACAGTTTCTGAAGTCCGGCGTCCAGGGTGGTAACCACGTTGAGCCCCGGCATCGCTTCAACCCGGGCAAGAACATTCAGCGTCCTTCCCACCACATTGACTTCGATCTGCTCTCCGCCGCTTTCTCCTTTCAGGTACCGGTCCATCATCCTCTCGATGCCCGACTTTCCGATGATGGACCCGGGACGATAGTCGCGACGAGACGGCCCGCGCAGCTCCTCCGGGCTGATTTCACCGACATAGCCCAATACGTGGGCCATGGAGGGGCCCATGGTGTAATTCCTCACGGGGACGACATCGATGACAACCCCCGGCAGCGCGGCCGAATGTGCTTCCACCAGGGCGAGTTTGTCCCAACCCACATTACGCTCCAGGCTGACGGGCGTGAACAGCCTCCTTCCCGGCTGAAAGTCCGGCACTCCCGCGTAAGAAAGCTCCTGTTCATCGTAAAGACGCTTCAGTGTATCGACAACGGCATCGACGTTCCGGGCTTCGTTGGGAATAATCCCGATATCGAAAGAGGCGCTGTTGTCAACGAGTATCGTTCCCCGGGAGTCAAGTATGAGACCCCTGAGAGGCTTGATTTCCCGCACCCGGATCCGGTTGTTTTCGGACCGTTCTCTTAATTCAGGTCCCTTGACCACCTGGAGGTACCAGAACCTGCCGCCGAGAAGGGCGAAGGCAAGGGATACGATGCAACCCGCCACGATGAGGCGAATCCTCAACCGGGAGGGATCCTGCCGGTTGAGCCTATTTTGAAGTCCCGACATGGGCCGCTCCGTCACATTTTTTGAAGACCGCGAAAAACAGAGGAACCACAGAAGCAAGAAGCACGGACTGCACGATAACCGGCCCGAAACCCGGCGCCGGGGGATGGATGGCTGAATAGTGCCAGTACAGGAGTGAACCGGCAACCCTTTCGGCAAGGGAACAGCACAGGGCAAACCCCATGACAAAGAAAATCCCCTCGCCGTATATCCTGAGCGAGGCACCCTTCGCGGCCAGAAATACCAGTGGATAAAACAGGGTGTAAAAAAAGGGCACGGTGGCCGTCATTGTGTCGAAAATGAACCCCAGGATCAGTGCCAGGACGGTCCCTTCAAGCAAATCACCATAAAATCCCAGATATATCACAAGAATAAGAGTCAGTTCGATCCTGATGACACCCATGAAAAGAACATCGGCAAGCGTCACCTGGAGAACGATCAGCACGAGCGCCATGACCGGAAAAAGCAGATAACGGATCACGGTGCCGCCTCCTCCCCGGGGCTTCCCGGCCTGATCACGACGAGTACTTCTTCAACCTTTTCGGTATTCACCGCCGGCCGAACCCGAATTTCCTGAAAGAGATGATCGGGATCCCTCACAACATCCGTTACCGTCCCGAGAACCAGCCCCTTCGGAAAGGTCTCCGTCAGACCGGATGTAACGACAACATCCCCCTCGCCGACCGATTCGGACCGCGGAACATACTTGAGGAAACATTCGCGACCGTGGTGTCCTTCAAAGATGCCCCTGGCCCTGCTTCCCTGAAGCAGGGCGTCGATCCGGCAATTATAGTCGTTGATGAGCATCACCTTTGACGTGCTCCAGGAATGTTCCATAACGATGCCCACCACGCCCTCGGCGACAATGACGGGGGAACCGGAGGTGATGCCGTGGCGGCTCCCGCGGTCGATCACCAGCGATCTGAAAAGAGCGGCACGGTCCCTGGCGATGACCCGGGCGGTCACCGTCTCGAAGGGCGCGGTTTCCTTAACGTCCAGGAGAAGCCGCAGCCGGGCGCACTCGAGGATGGTCTCACGGGCCCTGTTCAGATCCCGGTCACGAAGGGCGATCTCGTCCCTGAGAAACCGGTTCTCCTCTTCCAGCCCGACAAGAAAAACATAACGCCGCCAGGCACCGGCAATTCTGTCCGTGGTTGTGACGATGAACGTCTGGAGGGGCCGGGCCGCCTCGAGAATGACTTTTCGCGCGAGACCCGTCTCATCCGATTCCCTGTTGAAAACTGAGAGAAGAACCAGAGAAAGGGCAAGGACAAGAACCAGCACCAGGATTGTCTTCCGGTATTTCTTGAAAGTGATCATGCAATACCCGGCACACACATCACGGGGAACGTCACAGGAAGTACGGGGAAAAACAGACCGCGAAGCGGATCAGAAACACCTGGAACGGTACACCCGCCGGTTGCACCCCTGCCGTTGACTCCGGCTACAGCTGAATGGAAACCTCTTTCAGAAGATCGATTTCATCCAGCGCGATTCCCGCCCCCCTGGCCACCGTGGAAAGAGGGTCGTCTGTTATGGATATGGGAAGCCCCGTTTCCTCGCGCAGCAGCACATCGAGATTCCGCAACAGCGCCCCGCCGCCGGTCAGTACGATACCCCTGTCCACGATATCACCCGCCAGTTCAGGCGGCGCGTTTTCCAGAGCATTGCGAACGACGTCCACTATCATGCCAACCGGTTCCGCTATGGCCTCGCGAACCTCGTCGGAACTTATTTCGATGACCTTCGGTATGCCCGATATGAGATCCCTGCCCCTGACGTCCACCGTCAGCACTTCTTCGTTGGGATAGGCGCATCCGATGGCCGTCTTGATCATTTCTCCGGAACGCTCCCCGATGAGAAGGCTGTGCTTGCGCTTCATGTATTGAACGATGGCCTCGTCCATCCGGTCCCCGGCCACGCGCACCGACCTGGAATAAACGATGCCCGCCAGGGAAATAACGGCCACCTCCGTGGTCCCCCCGCCGATGTCGACGACCATGGAACCCACGGCCTCCGTTATGGGAAGCCCGGACCCGATTGCCGCGGCCATGGGCTCCTCAATGAGGTACACCTCCCGCGCCCCTGCCGACTCCGCCGCTTCTTTGACGGCCCGGCGTTCCACCGGGGTGATGCCCGAGGGTATGGATATGATGATTCTGGGCCTGACCAGTTTCTTCCTGTTGTGCACCTGGAGAATGAAGTGGTGGAGCATGGCCTCGGTGATCTCAAAATCAGCGATCACACCGTCCCGCATCGGCCGGATGGCGATGATATTGCCGGGTGTCCTTCCCAGCATCTTCTTTGCTTCCTCGCCCACGGCAAGCATCTTCTTCACGCCCCGCACATCGCGATGGACAGCCACCACGGAAGGTTCGCTCAAGGTGATGCCTTTCCCTTTGACGTAAACCAGTGTGTTGGCCGTTCCCAGGTCGATGGCGAGATCGTTGGAAAACAGGCCCAGCATGTAGTCGAATATCAAGTTACCATCCTCCCTCGGCACAGTCGCTGATTGGTACCCTATACAGCATTTAAAGGGGGTAATCAACGAAAAAGCTGTTGCTTTTTCAAGGGTACTGTACTATCAGGAGTACTTCACCATTCAACAACCGGGGGTGTTCCGACAGGTCATGCTTGCCTTGATGCGAAAACACGCCAGAAACTGGCTCATGAAAATCATACTGGGAATCATCATTCTCGTATTCATCTTCTACTTCGGTTCCATCGGGGGTAACCTCGAGCAGGACGCGATCGCTACGGTGGGCGACACCGTCATCACCCGTGAAGCCTACGTACGAGAATATCAGAACCTCATCACGGTCTACCGCCAGCGCTACGGGACGAAGCTGACCGACGAGGTTCTCAGCGCTCTCGATCCGAAACGGCAGGCCTTCGATTCCCTGGTCAACCAGGCGGTCATTCTGGCCACGGCGGACGAACTCAACCTGGATGTGAGCGACCGGGAAGTGCAGGACCTGATATACTCCCACCCGGCCTTCCGGCGCAACGGCCATTTTGACCCGGGCCTGTACGAGCAGACCCTTCGTTACCGCGGCATGAACCCCGCGGATTTTGAGGCTCTGCAGAGAAGGATGCTCACCATAGAGAAGATGGAACGGTTGATCAAGGAATCCGTGAAGGTGTCCGAGACGGAAGCCCGGGAACTCTACCGCCTCCAGAACCAGGAAATGAACATTTCCTTCGTGCGCGTCGACCCGGAAACCTTTGAAAAACAACTGGTTCCATCGCATGATGACCTCGAAGACTACCTGGCGGACAATGCCGATCGTTTCCGGGTGCCAAAAAAAGTCAAGGTACACTACCTGCGGTTCCCCGCAGCGGCCTTTGCAGACTCCCTGTCCGTCACCGACACCATGATCGAGGATTACTACTACGGCAACCTGCACCAGTTCAGGAAGCCCGAGGAGGAATCGGCCGAACCCTACTACCCGCTGCCCGAGGTGCGGAACCGCATTGAGAGCGAGCTGCGGATTTCGCGGGGATTCGAAGAGGCTTACCGGCAGGCGAAAGCCGCCCACGACACAATCTATCAGACTGAAGATTTTGAAGGGTACGCCTCCGGGCACGATCTGACCGTCACGTCAACGGAATTCTTCTCCGAATCGACCGTTCCCGACGAGCTTGCCGGGGTGCGGGATATCCTCCAGTGGTCCTTTGGACTCGGCACCGGAGAAACCAGTCCCGTTCTTTCCGACGACGGCGCCCATTATCTCCTGCTTCCCGTTGACGAGCAACCGTCCCATGTGCCTTCCCTCACCGAGGTGAAGGACGCCGTGGAACGGCGCTGGCGGGCTGACGAAGCCCTGAGACGCGCGCGGGACATGGCGGACAACCTGATCCGGCGCCTCGGGGAGGAAGATTCCTTCGAAGCCGTCCTGCGGGCCGAGGGCCTCGTCCCCCGTGAGACGGGCTTCTTCATTCCCGGAGGAGAGATTCCGGGCATCGGTTATTCCGGAGAGTTTTTCGACTCACTGCTCGGCCTGTCTGAAAGAAACCCCCTCGTGGACAGGGTATTTCTTGTCAACGGAGCCTACCACGTCATGTGGCTCAGGGAGAGGGGACGCCTGGATGAGGCCCGGTGGGAAGAAGAGAAGGAACAGATCCGGACTGCCTACATGAGCGTCAAGCAGGAACAGTATTTTCAGTCCTGGCTGGAGGAAACGAAAGCGTCCATGGCGCGCTCGGGAAAACTGTCGCTTCACCGTAGCGTCGACGAACTGTAGCCCTCGTCCAACAATGACGGTCCCGTAAAAAGTCGAAAAACATCTGGTTGAGGATGGCTTCGTAAAAAGCTCCGCAGGCAAGGCGCGCAAATCCTGAGGAATGAGGCGTACTGAGTGGTACGCCGCAGTGACGAAGGATGAAGCGCAACTTAAGCATCCGGACTTTTTACGAAGCCGTCAACAGTGATTGAACATTCCTGACCAAAGCGGCCCGCTTCCTCAGGGGGGTAGTCTCGTCGAAGGGAAATTCCAGGAGATAGAAAACCTTGTAGGCCACGGAGGAGGTCTTGTATTCCGTGATCTCCGTTACAAGAACGTTGCTCAACAGTTCAATCTCGGCCTGCGAAAAAAGATCCGACCCGCTGAACACAAGGTCCAGCGCCTCCTTCGCGTCCCGTTCGTTTTCCAGCACTACTTCGATACCTTCACTTTTACGAAGGGCCTGGACGATATTCTCTTTTTCCACTCGAATTTTCATTGCCGCTCCGCACCCGTCACTGCTTCACCCGTGAAAGAACCTCCGTCACCAGCGCCTCTATGCCCAGGGCGACCGGCGCTATAGTGGGACCGATCATGTAGGCCGGCGTCGTTACGACGTTGTGTGTTTCGTCCACGACGATCCCGTCAACACCGCAGATCACGTGGCGCGCGCCCATTTCCTCGATGGCCCGCGCCGTCGGAGAGTCCCCGCCGACGGTCAGCTCGGGTCCCAGCGGACCCAGCACCCGGGCGGCGATAACCGGCGCGATGCAGATAAACCCCATAGGCTTCTTCTGCCGGTGCATGGCCTCTATGAGAGCGGACACCTCCGGAATGACCGTACAATTACTTCCTGAAACCGCAAAATTACAAAGATTTCCGGCTGCGCCCATCCCTCCGGGAAAAATGAGGGCATCGAGGTTATCGGCGGTCACATCAGCCAGGTCGCTGATATCCCCGCGGGCAATACGGGCGGATTCCACCAGCACATTGCGCGCTTCACCGCCGGGCTTATGACTGACATGGTTGATGACCATACTCTGGCCGCGATCGGGGGCCATGCAGACAATGGCCGCTCCGGCACGGTCCAGGAAATACAGCGTCAGCGTCGTTTCATGAATCTCGGACCCGTCAAACAGCCCGCAACCCGAAAGCATAACTCCCACGCGTTTCATCATCCCGCACCTCCTTTCAGGGCTCGCCGGGGAAAAGCGACGGCGGCCGTCTTTACACCGACCCCGATCCTGACCGTGAGCCTGACTCCGGTCCTTTCCAGATGTTAACTTCCGGATCATTATTGCAGCTTCGGCAAAAGGCCTTCACGTCGCCGCTTCCGCATCCGTAGCACCAGATGTCGAAGATGCGGCACTCTCTGCAGATCGCTTTCTCACAACCACTGCAGAAAACCACAGCCTCTTCCTTCCTGCAATCCTCACAGATGATTCCTTCCGCAGACCTCATAACCATGGCGTTCCCTCCCCGGCGCCACCGCCCGCCGATTACCGGCCCTGCCGCGGCGCCCGCCGTGTTCCGGCTTGATTGAACCTGCCGCTTTGCAAGTCCGTCACATGCAAGGCTCCCCGTCCCCGTGAGTCTTTTCAGGAGCCTTTCTCAACGACCGCTCCAGGTTTTTTCATGCCTCGGATAAACTTTTCACTGTTCTCCGAACATGTTTCCATGTCCCACCCGTGAAGGCAGAAGTCTTCAAAGTGGCGAAGCCAGCGTTCCCCTGCCCGCGGGCAGGTGTAGATAAAGTTGATAAAATCGTCGAGGCGATCCATTGTTTCAGAACTGAGGACGTGCTCCATTCTGCAGGCTTCGGCATCGGCGGTTCCGTCGTCGATCTTGAGTACATCCGTCAGGAATCTCCGCAGGGCATCATGCTTTCGCCTCATTTCCCTGCCGATGACGACTCCCTCTGCCGTTAAATGAACCGTCTCATACTTTTCATAGTTGACCAGCCCCCGTTGATTCAGGATTTTCAGCATGCTTGTCACCGAGGGCATCCGGACATCGAGTCTGTCGGCGATATCCTTGACCCTGACGGCCTGCTTCTTCGCGTCGAGGTCGAATATAGCCTCGAGATAGTCCTCCATTGAAGCCGTCAGGGGCTTGTTTTTTGACGCGTCACGGAGTTCGGGCATGGTACATCCTGAATTAGTGTATACTAACTTTATTGCCCATTCCTATCGCAGGTCCGTCCCTCTGTCAAGGTGTATCGCCTGAAGCCCGTGCCGCGCCGTCCCTGCGCGGAACGAACCGTCACACTCGGCACCACGGGTGCCCTGTGCCGGAACGCGCTGTCAGTAGGTTTCGCAAAAAACCTCAAAATACGCCCGGGGATGAATACAGGCGGGACATTCGAGGGGAGCCTCGGTTCCCTCGTGAATGTAGCCGCAGTTTCCACACTTCCAGGACAGGGGTTTTTCTTTCTTGAATACCAGGCCCTGTTCCACGTTGGCCGCGAGTTTGCGGTAGCGCGTTTCATGGCGCTTTTCGGCCAGCGCGATCATGGTAAAGGCGGCCGCCACCTCGGGAAAGCCCTCCTTCCTGGCTACTTCCGCGAAAGCGGGATAGAGTTCGGCCCACTCCTCGTACTCGCCTTCCGCGGCGGCCTGAAGGTTTTCCAGGGTCGTTCCCTGCGCGACGGGATAGGCCGCCGTGATTTCAACCATCCTGGGCAGTTCACCATCAAAGCCCGCCAGGAGAAACTTGTAGAACCTCTTGGCGTGCTCCTTTTCGTTATCCGCCGTCTCGATAAAAATAGAGCGTATCTGTTTATAGCCTTCCTTATCCGCCACCGAGGCGTAGTAGGTGTAGCGGTTACGGGCCTGCGATTCTCCCGCGAAGGCTTTTAAAAGATTTTCAGCCGTTTCGGTTCCATTCAGTTTTTTCATTCCATTCTCCTCCTCTGTGTTGTTTTCGTTGTGCAATGAACGCCTCAATCCCGACATGTCGAACAGATTCCCCGGTAATAGACGTTTCTCTCCCTGATTTCGAAGGAGGCAAGTCCCTCTTCACCAAGCAAATCGGAGCCCAGGGGAAAATCGTATATCCGGCCGCAGGAATCGCACTTGAAATGGCCGTGACAATCCGTCAGGACATCGTAATGGGCCTCGCTGTCGTCAACGATGACGCGACGGACCAGGTTTGCCCGCGCGAAGAGTGTCAGTGTATTGTACACCGTTGTCTTCGACAGGGTCGGTATGTCCTGCACGAGGGCGCGGTGGATTTCATCCACCGTCGGGTGGTTCCGTCGCGAAGACAGGTACTCCATCACTTTCAAGCGCTGGTACGACGGTTTTATATTGTGTTCGGCAAGCAGCTTCTCCGGGGAGCGCTGCCCTGTCATGGGCGAAGCCTTGTGCTGTTGCTGTTTCATATTTGTATTCAATACATTTAATATTCTTCTCCGGCTGTCAAGAAAAAAGTCCTTCCCCTGAATCCGGTCTCTGCCGTTCGGCGGGTCTTCGGCCTCAGTCGCTCTCCCGGCACCGCAGTATCACCACGCCGCACGGCCCGATGTTCAGCGTGACGTCCCTCATGGGAAAGTCCCGACGGACTCCGTCGGCGACATTCTCCGTCTTCAGGATCGGTCTCCCTCCCAGGAAGGGTGAAAGGTCGAGCCGGAGGCTGTAGCCGTTGGCAACGTCCAGGTTGGCACCTATGAGAAACCCTTCCCGCGCTTCCGGGGACGACCGCCGCAACGCGACCAGCACGGCGCCATGATCACCGTCTATGAAGTCGATGTTTCCCTCGTGATGGAAGATGTCCGATTCAGCGAACACCCTGTTTATGAGCCGAATACCCCCGGCAATGACGGGGTTGTGGTGAAACTCCATTGTAACCTGACGGCCGATGAAGGCAATCTTTTCAGGACAGCCGTATTCAGTCCCCTGAACGATACCGGTACGCCCCGTGCCCATCAGGGCTGTCACGGCATAGCGCGGAACGGCGGCTTCCGGCGCTCCGAAAAGCTGGGCCGGCGCTCCCGTATCGTGGGTTGTAATGGGCATGAAATAACGGACCATGCGGCCGATGTCGTGAATATAGCGGATATACATCCTCAAGTCTCCGGCGTAGGGGTTTTCCCATTGGTTGGCCAGAAACAGATCGATGTTCCACTCGCCCGCCTTTTTCAGGACCGTGTTGGAATCGGTAAAAAACTCCGCCATGACGATCAGGTCGGGACAGGCCCGCCGTAATTCCTCCAGGAGGTGGCTGATGAATCCCTCGTGACTGGAATGGAGGTTGTCCAGTCTGACCATACCGCCCGTCAATGCGGCGAAGTGGGCCCAGAAGAGTGAATATTTCGTCATGTATTCCCAGAGATCGGCCCTGATTTCCGAATGGGGATGATCATAATATATCCGAACCAGGTCTTCCCAGCGAAGCCAGGTATTCATGTGCCAGCATCCGGCCCGCTTCATCCCGTCCTTTTCTTTTCTGTCGGGAACGATCCACTCGGGACACTTCCTGACCATACGGCCGGCCACTCCCACATGATTCAGGGTAAGGTCAAAACAGAGCTTGATTCCCCTGTCCCCGGCAGCATCGACAAATCTCCTGAATTCAGAGAAGGCGCTACCGCCGTCCGATTCAGTGTAAACGCTGTCAATGGTAAATAAATCCCGCGCCGAATAGGGGCTCCCGGAAATGTCACGTTCCGTCAACGGCAGCAGGTGGACCGCGTTGAAGCCCAGATCGGCGATGTGACCGAGCATGTCCGTCCAGTCTCTCATGGTTCCCGACACCGCCGGAATCAGGGTGTACATCCGGATGTCTTTCAGGGAAGCCGGGTCAACTATCACCCGGCTGAAGGGAAGCCGGTCCCAGTACCAGGTCTGACCGCCGTCGAGGGAGTATTTTACCCTGAACTGATAGGTGCCGCGCTTCCGGGTCACGTGGGACAGGCGGTACGCCCCCGGGGATTCCCGCAGAAACTCGAGTTCACGCCATTCCCCCGCGGGGCTGTCCATGGTGGTGTAGAGACGGACCAGCGTCTCCGGGGAATCGTACCCCTGGATTTCGACCCGCAACTCCAGGGGATCCCCCTGGTACAGGCGGAAAAAATCGTCCGGACCGTCCGCGAATGACCGTTTCAGGATACCTTGCGGGCCGATTCTCATGTTGCGGGACTTCAGTTCCGGAACGGGGAAGGGGAAAAGGGATTCCCCGTCGTTCCCGACGGGCGTTCTGCCTGTGCCGTTCATTCCAGTCATACCGTCCTTCGGTGTTTCAGCGTGCCGGACGCCGTACCCTCGCTCGTCATTGTTCGAGGACGGCCAGGTCGAGCAGCACGGAGAGCGGATCACCCTCGCCGGTCGCTTCCGAAGGCATAACGCTGATCCGGGCCGGATCCAGCCCTTCGGGTCCGGCAAGATGAGCCGCAACCGCCGCGGCTCTCCCGTCGGCAAGGTCTTCCAGGGAGCCGGAATCCAGGACCTCCCGTTCAACCAGCGCCGCGAAGATGGAGCGGGACACATCGGCGGGCTCAATCGTCACCGGTGCCGCTTTCTTCTTCTGCCCCTCCGCTTGTTTCCCCTCATCCACGGCCATGGCTGTCCGCACCTGCTCGTATTCATCCTTCCCGTAGCGTTCGACAAAAAGTGACGCAAGCCTGTTTTGCGCCTCGGGATTGCTGAAATCCGGCGGCCCGGGTTCTTCACCGGGCTCCAGCGTGATCCCCGACAGTTCGGCACAGGCCGTGCGGATCCGACGGTCCTTCAGCGCTATCCCGTCGTGCGCTGCGTCATAGCGGCCCGTGACCACAAGCTTCAACTGCGGTCTCTGCCGGAGAGCTTTAAGGAGCCCGTCAAGCCGCTCTTCCTCCCCGGGCGGTATTGACATCGACCCGGGTTCGAAGAGAACCCTGTTGAGCGCTTCCTCATCGCCTCCGATCAGGGCTCCGAGGGCCCGGAAGGGAGAGGTGACAACCTTGGTAATCACGTTGACGAACACCTGCAGGATAAGAGGTCCTATGCGGAATTCCGGGTCATCGAGACTGCCCGTGACGGGCAGGCCGATGTGTATGACGCCGTCGGCATCCTTGAGGAGGGCCACGGCGAGACCCAGGGGAAGATTCACGGCGTCGGGGCTCTCCACCCGATCGCCCAGGACCAGAGATTCGATGACGACTGTGTTGTCGCTCGCCAGGCGGCTGTTTTCTATTCTGTACGCGAGGTCGAGAGACAGCCTGCCGTCATCGATCCTGCGGCCGGCGAACTTGCCCGAGTAGGGCGTCAGGCTCGGCATCTCCAGGTTCTTGAAAACCATGACGATATCGGTAAACTCCCTGGGGTCGAAGAAGTTCGTTTCGCCGGTGATCCTGCTGCTTCCGTAGCGGTCGACGCGGCCGTCCAGTTCGACCCGGCTGCGGGTCCCGGGCGTCGAAGAAACGCCGGTTATAACACCCTTGAGTTCATGAATTCTCGTTTCAAACTGCGGCCTCAGGCTGAAATCGGCAAAATGCAGCATACCCTTGTCCAAAGTCACCCGGCCGATCGTGACGGGAAAGGGTTTACCCGGTTCAGAAACCGCCGGCTGTTTCCCGGGGGCTTCTTCTTCCGGGGGTCCGTCACCGGACCTGAATGCCTCGACGGCGCTGACCTTTCCCTCTTCGGATATGATCAGTTTCCCCGTCAGACCCGAAAGGCTCACGGTATCCGCCTCCAGTCCGTCCGGATCGAGAGAGATGCGCAAATCGGGAACCCTGAACCGGTTCCACCCCACCAGTATGTCCCTGGAGGTATTTTCGATGACCTTAAGGTCCGCAATATCGATCTGCCCGCGATAGGCGAGCGCTCCCGTCCCGTCCCGGCGCATGGTCCCACCCGTCGAAAGCCGCCCCGATGCCAGGGTCAGATCGGCCACCTGAGCCAGGTAGGGCGCAATGACCGGCAGGGAAAGGTCCCGCACGGCCATCTCCGATTCGAGAGTCATGGAGTCAGGCTCGAAGGTTCCCGAAACCGTGACGGACCCTCCCTGGAGAAGCTCCAGGGAGGCCTCGAAGGGAAAGGGCGATCGGCCGTCAAAGTCAGACAGGGTAAGGGTAATATCGTCAATATCGACAATCGTGGAATCGGGCCGGACCGCCGAATCGGTGACATGGGTCCTGAAGCCCCGCAGGGAAAGGCTTTCAAGAAAAACGTTCCAGGGTTCGCCCCCGTCGGCGGATTCTTCACTTCCGGCGGTGCTCACGTTCAGGATTCCCCCCGGAGCGTCCAGCAGACGGACAAGATTGACTGTGCCCTCCCCGTCGCGAATCACATCGATGATGCCCTCCGCCAGGTCAAGGTACTCCACGGTGACAGAGTGTGAGGGCAGATCAAAGGTGCCCCCCTTCAGAACGGTCCTGCCCAGTTCAAATGCCGGCCTCGCTGTACCGGAAAAGCCCAGAGACAGACCCGAGAGGGCCAGGGCGCAGGTATCAGCCCTGCCGCCGGGTATATCGACGGCTTCCACATCCAGGTCCAGTTCCGGCAGGCGCAGAAAAACCCCGTCGGTCCCGTCGTCGGTCCGCAGGCCCAGCTCCCGAAGACGCAGGCGCAGGTCCTGAAGCACGGCCACGGTTGTGTCGGTTCCGAGATCAAGGCTATAGCGGGCTTCCACGCTCAGATCTCCTTCAGGTGGAAGCATGTTCACCATGGAACTGAAAAAGGTCCAGGGGGTCTCCAGGGGTATGTTTCTGAAGGCCAGCGACCCCCGTGACCGGAGGGGGCGCATGGTCACCCGGCCGGACCACTCCAGAACCGTGCCGTCGGCACCGGTTGCAACCAGGGTGTAATCACCCTCCCGCTCCGGCAGGGTCGAAATATCCGCAAGGTGTACCGTGAGGGGGTAAAACGATGCCGTTGCCGGCACCGGCTGTCGCTGGTCGGTCACGTCTATCCGCGCGTCGTTGATTTCTGTGTTGAAGACAACCAGCCGCGGGGGAGCGCTGGTTTCCTCCACCCTTTCCGGCTGCTCCGCCGGAGCCGGCTCCAGGAATTCAGCCCCCGCTCCGGCAAGCCGCGCGAAATTGAGGTTCCCCTCCCCGTCGATCACGATGTTCAGGGAGGGACCGTCGAGAATCACGTCCCTGAAGGTCAGGGCCCACCTGAAGAGGCTGCTGAGCTGGAAGTTGACATGGAGCCTTTCGAATCCCGCGAGGTGCGCGCCGGATGGCTCACTGATACGGAATTTCTCAACTTCAACCGTCAGGCTGTAGGGATTGATCCTGACCTTTTCCATCGAAACTACGGCGTCGAAACGTTCACCGAGGACTCCGGGCAGGTAATGCCCTATCAGAAAGGGAACCAGAAGAAATCCGGCCAGCGTGTAGAAAAGAATCACGCAGGCGCCGATAGCGACAGATTTTCTTTTCAAAACAGTGACAGCCCCCTTCTTCGCGGTTTCAGCCATGGCACTCTCCTTCATTCCATATCCTGTTCCATATCCCGAATTTCTCACAGCCGGGGGCGTTAGTCAATCGGTCTTATCCCGCGGGACCCAGCCCATCATTTTTTTCATGAAGAGCAGTAAATGTTTTGATTCGGACAAGGGGTTCCGCTCATGTTTCTTTATTTATTACGAGATATTATGTGGGTCACGGCGTTCTGACCATTCGTTTATTTTATGACCGATGGTCATTGACTAGCGGTCACTTTCGGTGTACAAGAGATAAGGCTCGCCACAACATCCGTGTGGGCCCAACCGGATATGCAGATTACACTTTTTTGTTTAACTCTCGGGAGCAACAGACAATAGAGGAGGTTACAATGGTTCAGAGAATCAAGAAGGCCGCCGTTATCGGGTCCGGCATCATGGGTGGCGGTATTGCCGCTATCCTTGCCGGGGCGGGAGTCGAAGTTCTTCTTCTCGACATCGTGCCCTTTGACCTGAAAGAGGACGAGAAGGACGATCCGAAAGCCAGAAACAGGATTGTGAACGCGGGACTCGAAAACGCCCTCAAGGCGAGACCGCCGCTGTTCTTCTCCAAAGATGACGCAACCCGGATTACAACAGGAAACCTGGAAGACGATTTCGACAAACTCAGGGACTGTGACTGGATCATCGAGGTCGTCGTGGAAAACCTCAAGATCAAGAACGAGCTTTTCAAGAAGATCGACGCCATTCGCTCCGGCACCACCGTTGTTTCTTCGAACACTTCGGGTATCCCCCTGAAGGCCATGTCGGAAGGAACAAGCGCGGGATTCAGGGAACACTTCCTGGGAACTCACTTTTTCAACCCTGTTCGCTATATGCACCTCCTGGAGATCATCCCCGGAGAAGAAACAAAACAGGAGGTCCTGAAGCTCATCGCCGGCTTCGGTGAAACGAGGCTGGGCAAGGGGATCGTCTGGGCCAAGGACACGCCGAACTTCATCGGGAACCGCATCGGTGTTCACGGGATCGGCTTGTGCTTTAACGCCATGATGGAAGAGGGTCTCACCATTCCTGAGGTGGACGCCCTCCTCGGACCGGCCGTGGGACGACCCAAAACGGCCATTTTCAGGACATCGGACCTGGTGGGCATCGACACCCTGAAACACGTGGCCGATAACACCTACGCCCTGTGTACCGAAGACGAGGAACGCGAAGTCTTCAAGCTTCCCGACTTCGTCAAGGATATGGTGGAAAAGGGCCTTCTGGGCAATAAGACCAAGGCGGGATTCTACAAGACCGAACTGACCCCGGAATGGAAGAAGCTTCGCAAGGTGATAAACCCGGCGACCGGTGAATACGAAGAATACGGCACCGTTGATTTCCCCTCGCTGGCGGAGGCAAAGAAAAAAGAGAGCCTTCCCGAAAAGAAAAAGGCCCTCCTCTACGGAGATGACAAGGGAGCGAAATTCGCCTGGCGGGTGCTGGCCGGCGGACTTATCTACGCCGCCAACCGTATTCCCGAAATATCGGACACCATCGTGGAAATCGATAATGCCATGAAGTGGGGCTACAATTTTGAAATGGGCCCCTTCGAGTCATGGGACGCCATCGGTCTGGAAGAATCGGTACGGAAAATGGACGCCGAAGGCATGGCCGTGCCCGGGAAGGTACGCGCAATGCTTGCCGGAGGCGTCACGCGATTCTACAAGGTGGAAGGCGGGAAGAAGTACTTCTACGACTTCGCGAGCGAGTCCTACAAACCGATAGAGACAAGCGAAAAGGCGCTTAATCTGGAGAACATCAAGGCCCTGGACAAGGTTGTTCTCACCACTCCCTCCTGCTCGCTCATCGACATCGGCGATGGCGTGTTCTGCCTCGAATTCCACTCCAAGATGAACGCCATAAACAAGGACATGATCGAGTTCATGGCGAAAGCGACCGAGTACGTCGACGCGAACGGGCTGGGCATGGTCATCGGAAACCAGGCCGGCGGCATGCCGGGAGCATTCTCCGCCGGCGGAGACCTGGCCTACATGCTCGGGCTGGCCCGGGACGGAAACTTCGACGAAATAAACACCTTCATCGCCACTGCCCATGAGGGCATGAAAGCCATGCGTTATGCCGCCTTCCCCATCGTGGCGGCCCCCTTCGGCCTGACTCTGGGCGGCGGTTGTGAGGTATCCCTGGCGGCCGACAGGATCGTGGCCCACACGGACCTCTTCATGGGACTGGTGGAAATCGGAGCCGGCCTGGTTCCGGGCGGGTGCGGCATGACCAACCTCTGGAGACGCTTCGTCGAGTCGAAGCCTGAAACGGCAAAGATAACCGACTACGCGGGGTTCTTCGTACAGGCCTTCATGTCCGTGGCCCAGGCGAGGGTATCGAACTCCGCCGCCGACGCCCGCAGGAACGGTTTCCTCCGCGATTGTGACAGGATCGTCATGAACAGGGACAATCTCATCGGCGAGGCCAAAAAAGAAGTTCTCAAGATGGTGGATGACGGCTACGGACCGCCGCTGAAAAAGAAAATCCCCGTCTTCGGCAGGGAGGCTCAGGGCATGATCTGGGCGGAAATGAACAACATGAAGGGCGGCGGCTACATTACCCCCCACATGGAATTCATCGCCAAGAAGATCTGCTTCTGCATGTCCGGCGGCGATGTGCCCGCGGGAACCCAGGTTTCAGAGGAACACCTGATGACTCTCGAAAGAGAGGCCTTCATTGACCTCTGGAAGACTGAAAACACGCAGAAAATGGCCGAAAATATAATGAAAACCGGCAAGCCCTTGTTCCTCTAGCGCCGGGTCACGATGAATCCTCCGGAACGGCTCCCGCCGACCGGGGACGCCATGACGAGTGACACGATACGAGTCGAGAGAATGAGAAACCAACCAGGAGGATAAGCCAATGAGAGAAGCATATATTGTCAATTCCGTACGGACTCCCGGCTGCAGAAGGGCCAGAGGGGCCTTCGCGTCGACCCGGCCCGAGGATCTTCTGAAGACCGCGCTGAACGGACTTATGGACAGAACCGACGGCGTCGAGAAAAAGGACATCGAAGACATCATGGTCGGCTGCGCCTTCCCCGAGGCGGAGCAGGGACTCAACATCGGCCGGATTATCGCGCAGATGACGGGATTCCCCGATGAAACCTGCGGCGCGACCATCAACCGTTTCTGCTCCTCCGGCCTCGAGGCCATCGCCCTGCAGGCCATGCGAATCATGGTCGGGTGGTGCGACGTCGCCATAGGTGGAGGACTGGAATCCATGTCCATCGTACCCATGGGCGGAAACCTTCCCAGACCTCATCCCGAGTGGACGAAAGAGAACCCCGATGTTTACATCTCAATGGGCATGACCGCCGAAAACGTGGCAAACCGCTACAAAGTCACCCGGGAAATGCAGGATGAGTTCGCCTACCACTCCCAGATGAAAGCGGCGGCGGCCCAGAAGGAGGGCCGCTTCAAGGAAATCATACCCACCGAGGCGGTCAGGTTTGTAGAAAAGAACGGCATCACCGTCAAGGAGACCTTCGTCCAGGATTTCGATGACGGCGTCAGGGCCGACACGACGATCGAAGGCCTTGCCAAGCTCCGGCCCGCCTTCGCGGCCCTGGGTTCGGTCACGGCGGGCAACGCGTCTCAAACCACCGACGGCGCCGCGGCGACACTGCTGATGAGCGGCGACGCGGTCAAGAAGTACGGCGTCAAGCCCATCGCGAAACTCAAGTGCTACACCGTCGCGGGTTGCCGGGCCGACGAGATGGGCGTGGGACCCGCCTACGCGATCCCGAAACTTCTCTCCATGACGGGCATGAAGATTGAAGATATCGATCTCTTTGAAGTGAACGAGGCCTTCGCCTCCCAGGCCATCTACAGCCTTCAGCAACTGGGACTCTATGAGAACAGGAAACTCTGGGCTTCCGACAGTGATGAACGCATCATCAACGTCAACGGCGGCGCCATTGCCCTGGGCCACCCGCTGGGATGCACCGGAGCGAAGCTCTGTTCCCAACTGATGACGGAAATGCAGGCCAGGGGAGCCAGGTACGGTATCGAGTCCATGTGTATCGGCGGGGGAATGGGAGCGGCGGCCCTCTTCGAACTCTGCGACTAGAGTACCGCGCCGGCCGGTCCTTCGGAACACAACCCGCCGCGTGAAGCGCCGGGTCACGCTGTCCCGAAGAACCATAAAACACGACACGGACGACGAGAAGCACTCCCTCTCACACTCGGGAAGGCCGCCCGAACGGGCGGCCTTCCCCGGTACTCCCGGACACAATAATGACCCGTTGAGAGCCACCGTTGCTCTGTTTTTCCCCTCTGCGGGCAGGCTCCTCCGGGGAGAGCTTTTGATGAACTCCTGCAAAGCGCCCCAGCCCGCCTCCGGCGGGCCTGCATCATACAATCGACGTGCCGTAAACGGGCATCGTTAAGCATGGACGCACCGGCAAACCCGGAGAAGGGAACCGAATTGACACCGGTAAAGGCAACGCTCCCACCTCCGGAATCATGTGCCGCATGATGTCATATACGTACGCCTATGGAGGGGGACAGGCGAAATGACAGAGGAGCCCCATACTCCGTCGTTTCGAGGAGTACCCATATTCCGTCATTTCGAGGAGCACCCACACTCTGTCATTTCGAGGAGCGAAGCGACGAGAAATCTTGCCTTTCCACCATCACCATGAAAGATTTCTCCCTACGGTCGGAATGACAGAGGAACCCCATACTCCGTCATTTCGAGGAGCACCCACACTCTGTCATTTCGAGGAGCGAAGCGACGAGAAATCCTGCTTCTCCGCCATCACCATGAAAGATTTCTCCCTACGGTCGAAATGACGGAGGGGGACGGGCGGACGCTTACGTCGAAAGGACAGTAGAAGGAAACAAGGTAATGGAGAAAAGCAATCAGAATAACGGAGGAACACCCATACCCCGTCACTTCGAGGAGCACCCACACTTTGTCATTTCGAGGAGCGAAGCGACGAGAAATCTTGCTTCTCCACCATCACCATGAAAGATTTCTCCCTA